>RFRL01000145.1 GCA_009924545.1 Planctomycetia bacterium
CGGGAGCTGCGCTCCCGGCACCTCATCCCTGAGGTGCGGCAGGCTGTTTGGCCACAGCCTGCTAAACTCCACGGTCCCATGGTCGAGCCTGCCCGGTTCATCGTGCTCGAGGGCATCGACGGCTCCGGCAAGTCGTCGCAGTTGCCAGCGCTCGCGGCTTGGCTGCGGCAGGGGGGGAGGTCGGTGGTCACCTGCCGTGACCCGGGCTCCACGCCGGCTGGCGACGCCATCCGTCGGATCCTCCTCGACGACACGGGCGTGCACGTCACCCCCGTGGCGGAGATGCTCCTCTACATGGCCGCGCGGGCCCAACTGGTGGCGGAGGTGATCCGGCCCGCGCTGGCCGCGGGCTCATGGGTGGTGTCGGACCGCTTTCTGCCGGCCAATATCGTCTACCAGGCCCACGCCGGCGGTCTCGATGCGGAGGTGGTGCGTGACGTGGGCCGGGTGGCCACAGGTGGCCTCGAACCCGACCTGGTGCTGCTGTTGGAGATCGACCCGGCCACGGCGCAGAGTCGGCTCACCCGCCGGCTCGACAAACTCGAGAGCCGCGGACCCGGCTACCGGGAGCGCCTCGTGGCGGGATACCGGGCCGAGGCCGACCGCGACCCGCGAACGTTCGTCTGCATCGATGCCCGGCAACCCGTGGACGCCGTCGCCGCCGCGCTCCGCGCCGCCGTGACGGCACGGCTGCGGATCGCGGACGACGGTGGCCGGGCCCCGGCCATCTCCCCTGCCGCGAGGAGCGGGACGCCGAACGTCCCGGAGTCCCGATGAGTTGGCAGGGGATCGACGGCCACGACGCGATCGCGACCCGGCTGGCGGCGGCGGCGTCGTGCGGGAGGATCGGGGGCGCGTACCTGTTCATCGGCCCTCCGGGCGTGGGGAAGGGGATGTTCGCCAGGACCTTCGCCAAGGCCCTCCAGTGCGCGGCGGCGGGGGAGACGCTCAGCACGTGCGGGCGCTGCGCGTCGTGTCTCCAGGCCGACGCCGGCAGCCATCCCGACATCGATCTGGTGGCGAAGCCCGACGACAAGGCGACACTGCCGCTGGAACTGCTCGTCGGTGACGATGAGCACCGGATGCGCGACGGTCTCTGCTGGCGCCTGTTGCTCAAGCCGTCACTCGGATCCCGTCGCGTGGCGATCCTCCTCGACGCCGACCACCTCTCCGTGGAGGCGGCCAACTGCCTGCTCAAAACGCTCGAGGAACCTCCCCCGGGAGCCGTCTTGATCCTCGTGGGCACGATGCTCGAGCGCCAGTTGCCCACCATCCGTTCACGGTGCCAGATCGTGCGCTTCGCCCCCCTTCCCGCGCCGGTGGTGGCAGCGATCCTGAGGCGCCTGAGCGACGACGGCCGCATCCCCAGGATCACCGACGACACCCTCGCCGACATCGCCACGCGGGCGGCCGGGAGCATCGACCGGGCGGTGCAGCTGGCCGATCCGGCCCTGGCCGACATGCGGCTGCGCGTGGTCGACCTGCTCGGCCGACGGCCGCTGCCCGGGGTGGAATTGGCCCGCGAGGTCCTCGCCGCGGCGGAGGCCGCCGGGAAGGATGCCGCACCGCGGCGTCAGCGGCTCAAATTGCTCCTCGAGTCGGCGGTCGATTTCCACCGCGCCGCGCTCCGCCAGTGCGTGACCGAGGAATCTCCGCCCGACTCGGCCCTGGCCCGGGCAGTGTCCGATTGGGCGGGCACTCCGGAAGAGGCGTCCATCGCCCTGCGCCACACGCTCGATGCCATCGAGGCGGTGGACCACAACGCCCACCTGCCGACGTTGGTCGAAGCCTGGACGACGGCGCTGGAAAGACCCCATTTCTCCCGCCTTTTCTGATTCGCGCTGGCGGCACATCCCCGCCAACCGGCAGCCCCGGTTCCCGGTTCCGGACGACCTGGCATGCGTCTCGACCGGGCCACGATTCCCGTCGTCGGGATGTCGATCCCTAGTCAAGGGGCGGTGGAATCGACGCTGCGCGCCGCTGGCCAGCCAGCGACCGCCCCGGGGTGGGAATCTCCGGGTATGCGCGACACGATCTCCCGACGGATCATCGCCTCGACGGTCGGCGCTGCCCTGATCGCGGCGGCTGGGGTCGCCTCACGGGGGCGCGAACCGACGGCTGAACCCTGCCTCCAGACCGGGCAGACTCTCAACCTGTTCACCCTCGCGGCTCCGGTGCGGCAACTTGCTGCGACCCGCCACGAAGCCGGTGGCACGCCTCCGGCAATGCCACCGCTGCGGCCGCGGACCACGGGGAGCCTCGCGCGGATGGCAGCGGCGCTGCCGCTTTCTTCGACCGCGCCCACCCGGTCGCCCACCAAGCCGCCGTCGCATCCGGCTGTGCTCCAACCGGTGGACCCCGAAGGAGTGCCTTCCGGCGCCGGCACTCCCGGCGTGGGACTGCCTGTCACCGCCGGCCCGGTGCCTGCACCGCGGCCTGCCGGTGCGGCGGCCGACCGGCCGGTGTCCGCCCCCTCGGGCCCCGGGGCCCGCGCCCGCGCGCGGGTCGTCGTCGATTCCCAGCTCCGGCCGGTGCAGTTCACGGTGCCCGCCACCGTCTCACCTCAGCGCACCGACACGCTTCCGGCCGCGGCCGCGGCCCCAGTGACCGCCGGGCCGTCGCCTGCCACCGCGCCAACGGCGGCCAAGGGGGTGGGGTCGGCCGTCGAATCGGCGCCGGCAACCGCTCCGTCCGCCGCGATTGACGCCCCGACGACGCGCCGGGGTCCGGTCGCCACCTGGCTCCAAGGAGGGCGCCCCGCTCGTGATCCGGCTCCGGCGGGATCCGCGGTCGCCGATGCGCTGCAACTGCCGCTGGCGATCGGCAGCCGGCTCCGCGAGCGGATCCGCCTGGCGGAGCGGAATCTCGCCGAGCGGCTGACCGCGATCGGCGCGCCTACGGCGACTCCCCCGGCACCCAGCGATGGGCTGCCCATCGAGGGAGGATGGCCCCGGCCGGTGTCGCTCGACCGTCAACTCGAGCAACTCCGCGACGGTGCCCCGGCGCCGATCGCCGACTGGATCGATGACACCCGGCGGACCCTCGACCTCGTCGCCACCACCGCCGGGCCGACCGATCCGCTGGCAATGGAGCCCCTCGGCCTGCTCGCCGAGGCCCCGGCCACCGGGCTGCGCCTCGCCGACACCGCCGCCGACCATGCCACCGCCGCGCAAGTGCGGCGTGCAGCCCTGGCGGTGGGCCGGCGGGCCGCGGTGTGGCAGGCGGCCGCGACCCTCCGGCAGTCGACCGTCCTGCCCGTCGGGGATGCCGAACGCTGCGAAGCGGAAACCGGCCGGCTGCTCGACGCCCTGGAGCGGTTCGAGACGAACCAGTCGCCCGTCGACGCCCACACCGCCAGCCAGGCCCTGGCCACCCTCGGTACCCTCGCCCCCGACGAGCCGCGGCGCCTGGCGACGGCGACCCGCGACCACTATGCCGCGGCCAACCTCCGGGTCGCCGTCCACCGCCAGTTCGTCGAGCGGCTCCTCCCCGAGAGCGAAATCGACAGGGGGGCGGTCGACGACATGATCCTCGGCCGCCAGGTGCGCGGTCGGCGCACGGTCGAGCGGACGACCGGCGTGCGGTTCGTGCCCGACGCCGACGAATTGTCATTCGATCTCGAGGTCCGCGGCCACGTCGAGTCGCGGACGGTCACCGAGTCAGGGCCGGTGGCCCTCACCTCCCGCGGGGTCAGCGCCTTCACGGTGCGGAAGCCGGTGAAGCTCTCCGCCGTGGGCCTGCTCTTCGGTGCCGCCTCCGGTGTGGCCAGCAACCGCTCGCAACTGGCGGGGATCGAGACCAGCTTCGACTCGGTACCGTTGATGCGCTCGCTCGTCCGCACGATGGCGAAGAACCAGCACGACGAACACCTCCCCGAGGCCAACCGCGAGGTGGTCGACAAGATCGTGGCCCGTGCCTGCCGCGAGGTCGACCAGCAGGCCGAGAGCCAGTTCGTGGAGATGTCGCAGCGCATCCGGGGGAAGGTGTGGGCACCGCTGGTGAAGCTCGGTCTGGAACCGACGGCGGTGGGCATGGAGACGACGGCCGACCTGGCCACCGTGCGGCTCCGCCTCGCGGCCGCCGGCCAGCTCGCAGCCCACACGCCACGGCCGCGTGGCCCGGACGACGCCATGCTCGCCATCCAACTCCACGAGTCGTCGCTCAACAACGCCTTCGACCGGCTCGGCCTCGCCGGCCGGCGACTGGCCCTGGAAGACCTCTTCCGCCTCCTCGCCGAGAAGGCGGGGCGCGAGGCGGTGTTTCCCGAAGACCTCCCGGAGGGGGTAACGGTGGCGTTCGCCGCGAGCCAGCCGCTGCGCGTCAGCTTCCGCGACGGACTGGTACACCTGCGCTTGGCGCTGGATGCGATCGAGAGCGGCCGCCGCGCCTGGTACGACGTGATCGTGCAGGTGGCCTACCGCCCGCGATCGGGCCCGACGCAGGTCTGGCTCGACCGCGAGGGCCCGGTACAACTCTCCGGCCCGGGCCACCAGGGGCGCATCGAACTCGCGCTGCGGACGATCTTCGGCAAGGTGTTCCCCAAAGAGCGACCGCTGCCGCTGTTCCCGGCGGAGTTGGCGGAGCATCCCAAGCTCGTCGGCATGCCGGTGAGCCATCTGGCGGTCACCGACGGTTGGCTGGCGCTGGCTCTCGGCGCGCCTCCCGCCGACAAGCCCGCGACCGCCGCCGCCATCGCCCCCGCACCCCGCGACAAACCGGCGCGCCGCGTGCTCGTGCGCTGACGAACCATGCGAGGTGAATCCGGCGGCCGGCTGCGGACCATCGCTCCGTCCGTGAAGCGCCTCACCGGCACGTTGAGAGGCATATGCCTGCGTCATACCCATCGATGCATGAGAACCACGCTCGACATCGAGGGTGCGCTACCAACGTCCTCATCCATGCCAACCGGGAAGAAATGCCCCTTCACGCCGTGGCCCGGCGCACGATCCGGCGCTTCGCCGAAGGAAACGAGGCGTGGGCGGTGTTGCACTTCGGTGGCCGCCGTTGAAAATCGCGGCTCCCGACCCGTCCTCCTGGAACCCGACGCATGACCACCGCCGCGACGCGCACCGAGTCCGACAGCATGGGCACGATCGCCGTGCCCGCCGATCGGTACTGGGGGGCGCAGACCGAGCGCTCCCGGGAGAACTTCCGCATCGGCGTGGAGCGCTTCCGCTGGGGGCGGCCGGTGATCCGGGCCCTGGGCATCCTCAAGAAGGCGGCGGCCCTGGCCAACGGCGAGCTCGGCCAACTCCCTGCCGCCACGGTCGATCTCGTCGTCCGGGCTGCCGAAGAGGTGATCGCCGGGAAGCTCGACGACCACTTCCCGCTGGTCGTCTTCCAGACCGGCAGCGGCACCCAGTCGAACATGAACGCCAACGAGGTGATCTCCAACCGGGCCATCGAGATGGCCGGTGGCACGATGGGCACGAAGAAGCCGGTCCACCCCAACGACGACGTCAACCGCGGTCAGTCGTCGAACGACACCTTCCCCACCGCGATGCACATCGCCGCCGTGGAGGTGCTCCATGAGCGCCTCGTGCCTGCGGTGCGGGCGCTGCGCGACGTGTTCCTCCGCCTGGAGAAGGCGCACGCCGACCTCGTCAAGATCGGCCGCACCCATCTCCAGGACGCCACCCCGATCACCCTCGGCCAGGAGATCTCCGCCTGGCGGGCCCAACTCGACGACCGGATCGCGGTCCTCGAGCGGAGCCTGCCGGGGCTCTACGAACTGGCCATCGGCGGCACCGCGGTCGGCACCGGGCTCAACGCCCACCCGCGCTTCGGTGACGTGGCGGCGGCGTTCATCGCCCGGGAGACCGGCCACCGCTTCGTGTCGGCGGCCAACAAGTTCGCCGCCCTCTCGGCCCACGACGCCCTCGTCGACGCCAGCGCCGCCGAGCGCGGCGTGGCGCTGGCCCTCTACAAGATCGCCAACGACATCCGCTGGCTGGCCAGCGGCCCGCGCTGCGGGATCGGCGAAATCACGATCCCGGAAAACGAGCCGGGGAGTTCGATCATGCCGGGGAAGGTGAACCCCACCCAGTGCGAGGCGTTGACCATGGTCTGCGCCCAGGTGTTCGGCAACGACGCCGCCGTCGCCTTCGCCGGCGCGCAGGGCAACTTCCAGCTCAACGTCTACAAGCCCGTCATGCTCCACAACGTGCTGGAGAGCGCCGAACTCCTCGCCGACGCCTGCGATTCGCTGCGGATCCACTGCGCCGAGGGGATCGAGCCCAACCTGGCACGGATCCGCCAGCACCTCGACGAGTCGCTGATGCTCGTCACCGCCCTCAACACCCACATCGGCTACGAGAAGGCGGCGAAGATCGCCAAGCAGGCCCACCAGGAGGGGACGAGCCTCAAGGCCGCCGCCATCGCCCTGGGGTACGTCACCGCCGAGCAGTACGACCAGTGGGTGGTGCCCGTGGAAATGACGCGACCGCTCAGGGCATGAGAGCCCGGAGGGCGGCTGGGCAGCGCCGGCCCGCGGGGTCGCGCCTCCCCGCGGACCGGCGCCCTGCCGACGGGCGCGCCCGTCAGATCGCCGCCGCGGCGGTTTCACCCGTGCGGATCCGCACCACCTCGGCGAGGTTGGTCACGAAGATCTTGCCGTCGCCCACCTGTCCGGTGCGGGCGGTCTGCATGATCTTGTTGATCACCGCCTGGGCCTCGTCGTCTCCCACCACCACTTCGATCTTCACCTTGGGGAGGAAGTCGACGGAGTATTCGGCACCGCGGTAGGTCTCGGTGTGCCCCTTCTGCCGGCCAAAGCCGCGGACCTCGGTGACGGTCATGCCCTTGACACCCTGGGCGTTGAGGGCGTCCTTCACTTCCTCGAGCTTGAAGTGGCGGATGATGGCTTCGATCTTCGTCATGACGGCTCTCCTGCAATGTCCGGTCGGCCACGGAGGAGACTCACCACCGTGGCGGGGACGATCGGCGCGACCGACCCGTACCCATCGCAAGGAGCAGATTCCGTGCCAAGTGCTGCGCAGCGAGATTCACGCGGTTTCGATCCGGACTCCTGCCACGTTCCCGGAGCGCGGGGGGGCGGATCGCGGAGCGGCGACATGGCTTCGCGGGGCGGAAAACCGTGGCCCCCGCAGCCCGTCGCGCCGGTGAGGCGCCTGTCACGCGATGGTGACACCGTCGGGGTGCCTTGCAGGCGGCAGACGAGCGGCGAAGATGGCCTCGCCGTGCGACCCACCCCCCGGGCCGCCACGGTTCGCCGGTGACGCCAGCGAAAGCCCGTCATCCCGCCATCCACTCGTGGAGCTCCTCATGCCCACTGCTTTCCGCAGCCTGCGCGCCGGTGGCCTGCTCGTGGTCTGCGTCGGCCTCCGCGGCATCGCCGCTGCCGCCGCCGAACCCAACTACGACGAAACCGCCGTCCGGGCCTATACGCTGCCGCCCGTGCTCGCCGGCCCCGACGGCACGCTGGCCAGCGATGCCGCGCGGTGGATGGCCGTGTCGCGACCGCACCAACTGCGGATCCTCGAGCAGCACGTCTACGGCCATCGGCTCCCGGTGGTGCCCGTCGAGACCGTCGGTCCCGTCGAGCGAACCGACGTGACGGTTTGTGAGAACGCGATCACCCCTGGCACCGCCGCCGTGGGGACTGCGGCGCGGCGCATCCAGGCCCGACTGCAGCTCGGGCCCGGCGCCGCCGCGAAGGTGGTCGACGTGCTCCTCTACCTGCCGCGGTCCGAGAGCCCGGTGCCGGTGTTCCTCGGCCTCAACTTCCGTGGCAACCACGCCGAGACCACCGATCCCGCCGTGCGCCTCTCCACGGCGTGGATGCCCACCGACAAGGATGGCGGCGTGGAGAACAACCGCGCCACCGAGAAGTCGCGGGGCAGCCAGGCGCGGCGCTTTCCCGTGGCGGCGGTCGTCGCGCGCGGCTACGGGTTGGCGACCGCCTACTGCGGCGACATCTTCCCCGACCGTGCCGACGGCCGCGCCGACAGCGTGCTCCCCTCGCTCGGCCGGCCGGTGAGCGGCGACCTGCCCCCCGACGAGCCCGGCGCGATCACCGCCTGGGCCTGGGGCCTGTCACGGATCCTCGACTGGCTGGTGACGCTGCCCGAGGTCGACCCCACGAAGGTCATGGTGGTGGGCCATTCGCGCCTCGGGAAAACGGCGCTGTGGGCAGGCGCCTGCGACGAGCGCTTCGCCCTGGTGGTGTCCAACAACTCCGGGTGTGGCGGGGCGGCCCTCGAGCGCCGCAATTTCGGGGAGACCGTGGCGGTGATCACGCAGCGCTTTCCCCACTGGTTCGCCCCCGCCTTCGCCCGCTATGCCGATCGAGAAACCGAGCTCCCCTGTGACCAGCACACCCTGCTGGCGATGGTCGCGCCGCGGCCGCTCTACGTGGCCAGCGCCGTCGAGGACCGGTGGGCCGATCCGCGCGGGGAGTTTCTCGCGACGGTGGCGGCGGAGCCGGCGTGGCTCGTGCAGGGGTTCACCGGGCTGGGGACCGGGGAGTATCCCCCCGTCGACACCTCGATCGGCCGTCGCGTCGGCTACCACGTCCGCACCGGTGGCCACGACCTCCTCGAATACGACTGGCAACGGTTCGCCGATTTCGCCGACCGCGAGGTGCTCGGCCGGCGGCGTGACGATGCCGCCGGGTTCCACCCGGTGCAGGCCCCGCTGCCGGTGCCGGCCCCACCGGGGGCGATCGTCGTGGTGCCCGCTGACCCGTCGGCGGCGGGGGCTCCGGCGCCGACGCTGGTGGGGATGTCGGGCGGGGCCATCGACTGGAAGGTCGTCGACGGGGCACTCGTCGTGGGGACGTCGGTCGGCCACGCCAACCATGTCCATACCGTGGCCGAGTTCCGTGACGCCGACATCCACGCCGAGTTCATGACCGACCCGCGTGCCAAGGGCAACAGCGGCCTCTACATCCACGGCCACTACGAGATGCAGATCTACGACTCCCACGGGGTCGAGCCACCGACCGACCAGGACGAGGGCAGCCTGTACCGTTTCGCCCGGCCGCTGGTGAACGCCGCCCTGCCCACCGGGCAGTGGCAGGTGTACGACATCCGCTTCATCGCCCCGCGGCGCGATGCCGCCGGGAAGGTGGTGCGCCCGGGCACGATCACCGCCTGGCTCAACGGCAGGAAGGTGCAGGACGGCGTCGAGTTCACCGCCCCGCGCTCACCCTACATCCCCTACAAGCACGGGGTCACCGACCACCTCCGCGCCGTCGAGAGGCGGCTCGAGGCCACCGGCGCGGGCCCGCTGTTCCTCCAGGACCACGGCAGCCCGACCCGGTACCGCAACGTGTGGATCCTGCCGCTGGCGGAGACGGGCGCCGGATCCTGACGCCACCCCGCCCCCTGGCATGGCGTTGAGTTGCCCGGCGGCACCGCATACATTCGCCCCGGCGGCAGGGGGCCGTCCCATCCCCGGGGAGACACGTCGATGCCCGATCACGAGGCGCTGCCGGCAGGCGGGCGATCAGTCCATGACACGCCGCTTTCGGGCACCCGGCGCCGGTTCCTCGCGTCGGTGGCCGGAGCCGGCGTCGCCCCCTACGTGATCACCTCGCGGGCCCTCGGCGATGCCACCACGCCGCCGGCCAGCGACCGGATCGTGATGGGGGGGATCGGCATCGGCAACATGGGCTCCGGCGACCAGGGGGCCTTCCTCGGCCGCCCCGACGTGCAGTACGTCGCCGTCTGCGACGTGCGGAAGACCTGGCGCGAGAAGGGGAAGGAGCGTGCCGATCAGAAGTACGGCAACGCCGACTGTGCCGCCTACGTCGACTTCCGCGACCTGCTCGCCCGCGACGACATCGACGCGGTCCACATCGCCACGCCCGACCACTGGCACGCGATCATGACGATCGCCGCCTGCCGCGCCGGCAAGGACGTCTACCTGCAGAAGCCCGAGACGCTGACGCTCCGCGAAGGGCCCTTGATGATCGCCGCGGCAAGGCGCTACGGCCGGGTCGTCTCCGGCGGCAGCCAGCGGGTGCTCGACGACTATCACGACATCGTCGATCCCTGCTGGGCGGGGGAAATCGGCGCGATCCGTTCGCTCGACATCAGCGTCGGCGGTCCGTCGGCGGCCTGCCACCTCCCGGCCCAGGACGTGCCCGCCGACATCGACTGGGATCTGTGGCTCGGCCCCGCCCCCTGGGAGCCGTACCATCCCGGCCGCTGCGACGGCAACTTCGGCACCGGTGGCAACAGCTGGCGGAGCTACGTCGACTACTCCGGAGGGAGCCTCACCGACTGGGGCGCCCATCACTTCGGCGGCGCGATCTTCGCCGCCGACCTCCGCGAACTGCAGCCGGAGGCGGCGCTCTACCATCCCGCCTCGGCCGACGGCCGGACCCCGGCCTACGTGTCGCTCCGCTATCCCGGGGGCGTCGAACTCCATCACAACCGGCCGCAGCCACTCCGCCCGGAGCGGCCGGCCGTGGCCCACGGCGGTGCCATCCAGATCGAAGGCGACGGTCGCCCGCGGCCCCCCAAGCCGGTGCCGGTCTACCGGGGCACGGGCGGCATCTACGGCGACTTCATCGAGTGCGTGAAGACCAGGCAGCGTCCCTTCCGCGACATCGAACTGGCGGTCAACACCATGACCGCCCCGCACCTGGTGGCGATCGCCTACCGTCTCCAGCGATCCCTCGATTGGGACCGCGCCACCCAGAGCTTCCGTGGCGACGATCAGGCCAACCGGCTCGTCGACCGGGCCCGCCGCGAGCCGTGGATGCTCTGACACCTGCGTCCGTTTCCGCATCGCTCCCTTTCCGTACCGTGTCCTTTTCGCATCGGGGAACCATCATGCCCTTCGACCGCGCCGGCCTCGATGAGGCGCTCGCCGCCCTCCGGGCCTACGACTGGGGTGCCGACGCGGCGGCGCTGGTGCCCATCGACGCGGCGGTGGTCGCGGCCCACGGCGAGGCGACGCTCAGGGACGATCTGGAGCGGGCGCTGGTCGCCCTCCTCGCGCCCGGATCTTCCCGGGCGACGAAGGAATACGTCTGCCGCCGCCTGGCGCTTGTGGGCACGGGGGCGAGTGTCCCGGCGCTGGCTGCCCTGCTCGACGATCCCGACCACGCCCACATGGCCCGCTTCGCGCTGGAGCGCATCGACGGCCCGGAGGCCACCGCCGCGTCGGCACCCCAGTCGTAGGCCCGGAGGGCGGCGAGCGCCTCATCGAGGCCGGCGCGGTCGAAGGG
>RFRL01000146.1 GCA_009924545.1 Planctomycetia bacterium
CAAGCATGCCGCCGCCATCGTCACCGCCAAGGTGGGCGGCTTGGCGGGGAGGGCCCGCATCCGCTCCATGCCGGTGCTCCCCTGGAAGTTCGACTTCGAGGACATCGCGCTGGCCGCCGATCCCAAGGGGGGCCCGTCCCGCGGCGAGCCGCCGCTCCCCTGGATCGGCATGCGTTACCGGCACGTCGTCCGCGAGGTGGATGGGTCGAAGTGCCTCGTGAAGATCACCACGATCCCCAAGGGCACGCGCAGCCAGGGCTGGATGGGGCCGATCACCCTCCACGACTACCGGATCCGCGCCGATCTCCGCGCCGCGGAGAGCGGAGTGGGCAAGCCGGGTGATCCGGCGACCCCCGGCGCCGGCACGAGCGACGCCGACGCGTTCGCCAAGGCGTTCGGCAACCCGGCCGCCCTGGAGAAGGCGCGGATGCCCGACATGGGCTTGATCGCGCAGCGTTACACCCTCGACCTGATGGGGGCGAGTCAGCAACTGCAGATCCGCACCTGGCCGCCCCAGGTCGCCACCCATTTCGCCAAGACGATTCCGTTCTCCTGGGAGGCGGGCCGCTGGTACACGGTGGTCTTCGAGGCCACCACGCAGGGATCGACCGCCGTCCTCCGTGGCAAGGTCTGGCCCCGGGGGGAACCGGAGCCCGCGGCCTGGACCATCGAGGCGACCCACGAAGGGGGCAACCTCCAGGGGAGCCCGGGCTTCTTCGGCAATTCCAAGGACTCCGAGATTTTCATCGACAACGTCGTCGTCGAGAGCCTCTCCGGGGCGACGGCCACGACCACCTCGCAGGGGGCCCAGTGATGATCCAGCGAACCGTCCGCCCGTCACCCCGTTCGCTGCCCGTGGCCGGCTGGCTGGCCATGGCCTGCCTCGTGCCGGCCGCCGTCACCCCGGCGCCGGCGGCCGAAGCCGCAAAGGGGGCGCCCGCCTGGAACCAATGGGGCGGGTCCCCGGCCCGCAACAACGTGGCCGAGGCGAAGAACCTGCCGGTCGATTGGGATCCCGGCCAGTTCGACGCCGACACCGGTGCCTGGAAGCCCGAAACCAGTCGCAACGTTGCCTGGACAGCGCAGCTCGGCAGCCAAACGTACGGCAATCCGGTGGTCGCCGGCGGCAAGGCCTACGTCGGCACCAACAACGGCAAGGGCTGGGTGCAGCGCTTTCCGTCGAGCGTCGACCTCGGTTGCCTGCTCTGCTTCGACAACCGTGACGGCTCTTTCCTGTGGCAGGATTCGAGCGAGAAACTGCCCACCGGCCGCGTCCACGACTGGCCCCTGCAGGGGATCTGCTGCTCGCCGCTGGTGGAGGGGGACAGGCTGTGGTACGTGACCAGCCGCGGCGAGGTGAAGTGCCTCGACACCGAGGGCTTCCGCGACGGCGAGAACGACGGGCCGTTCACCGGTGAGAAGGTGGCGGCCTCCGAGGAGGCGGATGTCGTCTGGGTGCTCGACATGATGAAGGAGCTGGGCGTTTCCCAGCACAACATGTGTTCTTGCAGCGTCACCGCCGTGGGCGACCTGCTCTTCGTCAACACCTCCAACGGCGTCGACGAGGGCCACATCAACCTCCCCAACTCCGCCGCCCCGAGCTTCCTGTGCCTCGACAAGCGCGACGGCAAGCTCCTCTGGGCCGACGGCTCGCCCGGGGCCAACGTCCTCCACGGGCAGTGGTCGAGCCCCTCGTACGGCGAACTGGGGGGCGTGCCGCAGGTGATCTTCGGTGGCGGCGACGGCTGGGTGTATGGTTTCGACGCCCGTGGCGAGAACGGCAAGGCGAAGCTCCTGTGGAAATTCGACTGCAATCCCAAGGAGTCGAAATACGTGCTCGGCGGCCGCGCCGACCGCAATCACATCATCGGCACTCCGGTGGTGCACGAGGGCTTGGTCTACGTCGCCGTCGGCGAAGATCCAGAACACGGCGAAGGGGTGGGGCACCTGTGGTGCATCGACCCCACCAAGCGCGGTGACACCAGCCCGGAGCTGGCCGTGAGCCTCAAGGACCCCGCCACCCCGCTTCCCCACCGCCGCAACCAGGCGGTGATCAAGGAGGAGGGGGAGGTGGCCCGCCCCAATCCCAATTCCGCGGCCGTGTGGCACTATCCCGGCTTCGATGCCGATGGCAACGGCAAGCTCGGCTTCGAGGAGACGATGCACCGGACCTGCGGCACGGTGACGATCAAGGACGGGCTGCTGTTCGTGGCCGATTTCAGCGGTTTGTTCCATTGCCTCGACGTGAAGACGGGCACGCCGCTGTGGACCCACGACATGCTCGCCGCGAGTTGGGGATCGCCGCTCGTCGCCGACGGCAAGGTCTACATCGGCGACGAGGATGGCGACATCTCGGTGTTCGAACTCGCCCGGGAGAAAAACCTCCTCGGCGAGGTGAACATGGGCAACAGTGTCTATTCCACGCCGATCGCCATCGGCGACACGCTCTACATCGCCAACAAGAGCCACCTGTTCGCAATCCGCGAAGGCGCGAAGCCGACGGCCCGCTGATGGCCGATCGCCGGGCCGCAGCCATCGGGCCGGCGTGACGTCCCCGCCGGGGGACCATGCCACATCCCTGGGGAACACCCATGTCGTCGTGCACCCTCTCGCCACGGGCCGGTCGCGGATGGATCCCGGTGGTGCTCCTGGGAGCCTGCTGGGTCGCCACGGTCGGCACGGTGACGGGCGCCGAACCCGCCCCCCGGGCCTCCGCGCGCGAACTGGTCGCCGGGGCCCGGCGGATCTGCGTCCTCGGCGACAGCATCACCTTCGACGGCGGGTGGGTGGCGGAGCTCGCCGCCTGGACCGAGGCCCGGGGCTACCCCGCGGCGCTGATCAACTGCGGCCTGCCGAGTGAGACGGTCAGCGGCCTGTCGGAGGCCGGGCACGCCGGCGGGAAGTTCCCCCGGCCCGACCTCCACGAGCGGCTCGAGCGTGTCCTGCGCGTCGTCCGCCCCGATCTCGTGATCGCCTGCTACGGGATGAACTGCGGGATTTACGAGCCCCTCGACGAAACGCGCTTTGGCGCCTACCGCGCCGGCATCGAGAAACTGCGTTCGGTCGTCGAGGCGAGCGGGGCCCGGATCATCCACCTCACGCCGCCGGTCTATGACGGCCGCCCCGGACAGCGGCACCCTGCCGGCGACGTCGACTACGACGCCGTCCTCGGCGCCTACTCCGACTGGTTGCTGTCGCGCCGGGCCGACGGTTGGCTGGTGATCGATGTCCACGGCCCGATGCGGAAATGGCTCGACGAGCGCCGCGCCGGCGACCCAGCGTTCACGTTCCAGCCCGACGCCGTGCATCCCGACGAGGCGGGGCACTGGGCGATCTGCCGGGCGGTGCTCCTCGGCCTCGATGACGATCGGACGGCAGCCGAGGCGGAACCGGTGTCGCTGCGTCCCTTCCTCCCGGACTGCGTGGAGCGGATGCGAATCCTGCGCCAGGCCTACGTCGGTGCCGCCGGCCATCTCCGGCCGGGGATCCAGGCGGGCCTGCCGGTGGCCGACGCGGAGGCGGTCGCCGCGCGGATCACCGACTCGCTCCGCCGCCGCCGCCGGTTCCTCGTCGGGGAGAAACGGGCCAGTGGCGAGTGGAAGTCGGCGGTGGAATGGCCGCGGCCCCCGGTGGTCGATCCGGGGACCGCCCCCGCGCGGGCCGCGCCGGTGCCCGCCGACGCCGTGGTCCTCTTCGACGGCGCCGACCTGTCGGCCTTCGAAGGACCACCGCAGTGGACCGTGGCGGACGGGATCGCCACCGTGAAGGGGGGCTCGATCACGACCAAACAAGCGTTCGGCGACTGCCACGTGCACGTCGAGTTCCGCACGCCCCAGCCGGCCACCGGGTCGGGACAGGGGCGGGGCAACTCCGGGATTTACCTCATGGGCCGCTACGAGATCCAGATCCTCGACTCCTTCGAGGACGGTACCGACGCCCCGCGCACCTACCCCGACGGGCAGTGCGGCGCCCTGTACAAACAGCAACCGCCGGCGGTCAACGCCTGCCGGGCTCCGGGGGAGTGGCAGGCATTCGACATCCTCTTCACCCGCCCGCGGTTCACGGCGGAGGGGAAACTCGCCGCCCCCGGGCGCGTGAGCGTCCTCCACAACGGGGTGGCGATCCACGCCGACACGGTGATCCTCGGCACGACCGGCTGGGCCGACCCA
Organism: Planctomycetia bacterium; assembly: GCA_009924545.1. Classification (GTDB taxonomy): domain Bacteria; phylum Planctomycetota; class Planctomycetia; order Pirellulales; family UBA1268; genus F1-20-MAGs016. The sequence continues at coordinate 4,170 of RFRL01000146.1, forward strand.
CCCACCTACCAGCCGCACGCCGACGCCCTGCCGTTGTCGATCCAGGACCACGGCAATCCGGTGCAGTTCCGCGCGATCTGGGTGCGGCCTTTCGCGCCGGTCACCGGCCACCTTCCCGAGGAGCCACCGGCCGCCGCCGTGCCGGCGGGCAAGGCCGGTTGATCGCCCGCCGCCACGGCCGGTCAGCCACCGGCGACCGTGGCCATGACCCGGGTGCCAGCGGTGCCGCCCTGTGCGGCGTTCAGGCCGGGCTCGCCGGTACCGTAGGCGGGCTGCGCGGTATCGAGCGCCGCAGCCGGGAAGACGATCTCCTCCCCCGGTCCGAGCGGGATCCCGCCGTCGATCACCCGCTCGTGGATGATCGTGCCGGCGGGCAGCGCGTCGTGTGACCGCACCACCGTGTCGGCCTTGCGCCAGCCGGCCACGACCCAGCCGTCGCGCCGGGCGGTGAGCTGATTCATCGGCAGCGGGCCCGCGGCCGCCAACTCGCCCTGCAGCGGGAGGTCGGGGATCTCGATCTCGGGCTTGAAGAGCTTGTCGAAGCGCTTTTGGAGGATCCGCCGCAGCGAGGTCTCCTTCATCGTGAGTTTCTCGCCACCGCCGGGCTTGAAACCGGGCGGGTAGATCTGCACGTCGCCGTCGCGCACCAACCGCTGGCCCCAGGGGGTCGATTCGATGCGGTAGGTGGCCCAGATGTCCATGCCCTCGAAGGAGCGATCGCCCGACACGAACTTGTCGCCGCGCACCAAGAGTTTGACCCGCCCGTCGTCGGCCGCGATCGATACCGGACGGTACTTGGCAAACGTGATCGCCCACGGCTTGTCGTCGGCTTCGTTCTCCAGCGAATCGGGCATCGTGGCGTTGTTCTCGCGGGCCATCCGTTCGACGTCGGCCTTGGTGAACACCCGGCCGCCGAGCTTTTCCTCGAGGATGTTGTTGACCGCCGACTCGTGGACCCGCGCCGTGATCAGGTTGCCCGGCAGGGCGACGGGCGGGGCGGCATGGGCGGCGAGTTGCCCGACCAGCGACTTGCGGGCCACGACGCGGAGGCTGCTGTCGGTGGTGTGGAGATGGACCATCTCCGGGTAGAGACCACGGGCCTCCAGCGGCCCACGGAGCCGGTCGCGGAGTTGCTGGCGGATCTGCCCCAGGGCCGGCTCCGTCTGGTCGGTGAACTGCTGCCGGACCCGGTCGCGGGCCTTGCTTTCCGCCACCGCCTCCGCCTGGGGGCGTGACTCGGCGATCTTCCGGTTCGCGATCCGCTGGATGAGCCGACGACCGAACCGCCTCGAGATCGACATGCCGGTCGTCTGGGAATCGGTCGCGGCGGTCGCCTCCACCGGGGACGAAGACACGTTCTCGCCGTCGAGGGCGATCCTTCGCCGCGCGCCGAGCGTGGTCACACCGCGGCTGCGGACGGTGACGGGCCCTTGCGTGCCCTGCGTGTTGGAGATGTTCGTGGCGTCGAACACGAGGTCGAAGACCGCGCGGTCGGGTGCGGGCACGAAGTCGAGCCGAACGCTGCCGGTGGTCCGGCCACTGCCGCGGATCCGCGTCCCCAACACCACGTCGTCGACCGGGGCCACCTGGTCGATCGGCCGGTTGACCAAGGGCGCCACCAGTTCCTCGCGGACCTCCAACTCGATGTTGGGCCGCGACAGGGCACCGCGGACACCGGCCACGAGGCCCGCGGCCTGGCCTGATTCGGCGAGTCGCTCGAGGATCGGGGCGACCGGCGCCAGCGCCTCGGCCTGGCCGGTCGCGGACGCCGTCAACAGGGCCGACGCGAGGTCGTCGAGTCGCCGCGTGAACCGGTTGGCTCCACCACTGCCACGCGCGGCATCGGCTGCCTCCGCATAGCGCGTCACCGCCCGGCGCACGGCGACGAACGGCGGCATGTCGAGGCCGGTCTCGGTGGCGTTGAATTGCTTTTCCAGCCGGCGCAGCACCTTGGGGTCGGCCGCCATGCCGGTGGCGGCCTGGTCCACCAGCGCCGGCCAATCGAGGTACTTCCGCCAGTCGGCACCGCTGCGGCTGCGGGCGAGGAGACGATCAAGGGGGCCCAGCGCCGATCGCAGGCTGGCGGCGGCACTGTCGAGCGCGGCGTCCACCGGCGGTCGGAACGACCCACCCGCCAGGGCGGCATCCCGGGCGAGGCGTTCGAACACCGGATCGGTCTGCTCGGCGGCGATCGGCCCGACAGACCACACCACCCCCAGCACCACCAGGGCGACAGTCATCAGTCGCCTCGCGGCCAACCGCGCGGAGCGGCCACGGTACGGGAACGTCGACTTGCTGGAAAGAAATGCCGTGTGCATGACCTGCTCCGCCGGGGCAAATGGGGAAGGGTGCAGCGAGTGTAGCGGCAGGGCGTGGTTCCCCACAGGCCAAACCGGGCGCCGCGTTCCCGGGGGGCCCGTTCTGGTGCCGCCGGGCCGGTTGCTGGCGGTCAGCGGTGCCGGCGGTCATCGCGGGCGGTCACCCACCCACCGAACGGTCGATGGCGGGCATCACGAAGATCTTGCCGTCACCCATCCGTCCCGTCCGGGCCACGGCGGCGATTCGCTCCACGACCTCGTCCACGCGGGCGTCGTCCACCCACAACTGGATTTCCACCTTGGGGAGGAACGCCTGGGAGTATTCGCTGTCGCCGTAGCGGTCGAGGTAGCTCTTTTGGCGGCCGAACCCCTTCACCTCGCGGACCGTGCACGCCTCGAGTGGTGCCAGGCGCAGTGCCTCGAGCACCTTTTCGGCGAGGAAGGGTCTCACGATGGCGATGACTTCCCGCATCGTTCCGCCGGCGCCTCGCCCCCTTGCCCCGGGCCCACACCGGCGGGCACGGTTTTGCCGGAAACCACGCCGGAGTAACGCGTCACCAACCCGTGATCGACGGGGCTGCGGCGGGAAGGGAAAACCGGACCGTCAGCCAGCCACCTCCGCGTGAATCGAAGCGGTCAACTGAAGAAGTTGTCGCCGAACATGTTGAGCGGCGGACAGGTGACGACGGTGACGTCGCCGTGGACCCGGGTCTGGCAGGCCAGGCGCATCGTCGACTCGTTGCCGATGTACGCCAGCGACACCGCCAACCGGCCGGACTCGAGCAATCCCTTGGGGCTGGTGTTCTCCATCCCCTTGGTGATCAGCACCCGGCAACTCCCGCAACTACCCAGCCCGTGGCAGTTGGCCACACGGTGGATCCCCGGATAGAGCTGGACCCCGGCACGCAGGGCCTCCTGCCGCAGGTTGGCGCCATCGGAAACCTGGATCTCCCGCTTGTCGGCAGCCTTTTCACTGGCAAAGGTGATCGTCGGCATGGGAAACTCTCGAAAGGGAACGGCCCGACCGACGATACTGTAGCCGTCTTGTCACCGCACAGCCAGCCGCACCTGCCGGGACCATCATGGCCGAACTGACCCGCTACCAGCAGTCGATCGTCCGCAATTACTACGCCAACCTCGACACCGCCCTGCTGCAGCGGATCGGGGAACAGGTCACCGACCTGTACCTGGCCGAGGGGAAGAAGCGGCAGAAACTCTGGGCCAGTATCGGCACCGCCCTGGCCAAGCTCGGGGTGCCCCAGACGCGGATCGACCACATCACCGGCACCGACGACGCCCGCCTGCTGGCGAAGCTCCTGGAGGAGCTCCTCGCCCGGGAGCCCGGCACCATGCCGGCGCCGAAGACCGCCGCCGGCCGGACGGCCCCGTCCGCCTCCCCCGCTGAATTTCCCCGGCGCAAGGCGCGGGGAGCCTGATCCCACGCGAGAGGCGGGGCGCCGCTCCTGCTGCGGTGTTGCCGGGGCAGGCTTGAAGTCGATCCGCCCCGTGCCCGATCCTGTGGCGGTTTGGACCCGGCAGGATCGACTGTGCCCGACCCGCAACCCATCCCCAGCGACCGCGCCGGCCGCCTCGACGGGCTCCGTTGGCGCAAGTTCCCCGTCCTCGACGACGGCTTCGTGACCCTCGTCGATTGCATGGGGGATGACGCCGCCATCGTCCAGGCGGCGCGCGTCAGCTACGGCGAGGGCACCCGCCGGGTGAGCGACGACCGGCAGCTCATCCGTTACCTCCTCCGTCACGCCCACACCACCCCCTTCGAGATGGCGGAGGTGAAACTGTTGGTGCGGGTGCCGATGGACTGCTGGCGGCAGTGGGTCCGGCACCGGACCGCCAACATCAACGAATACTCCACCCGCTATTCACTGGCCATCGACTCGATGCAGACCACGGCCGACGACCAGTGGCGGCTCCAGGCCACCGGCAACCGGCAGGGCTCGGGCGCTGCGGCGGCGCCCGCGGTGGGGGAGCGACTGTCGCTGGCGGAGGAGGAGGTGCAGGCGGTGGCGCGACGGGTGTACCAAGAGCGACTCGACGCCGGCATCGCCCGGGAACAGGCGCGCAAAGACCTGCCCCTCTCCACCTACACCGAGGCCTACTGGAAGATCGACCTCCACAACCTCCTCCATTTCCTCGCCCTGAGGATGGATCCGCACGCGCAGTTGGAGATCCGCCGCTACGCCGAGACGATCGGCCACGAGATCGTCGCGCCGCTGTTCCCCCTCTGCTGGGAGGCGTTCTGCGACTACCGCCTGGAATCGATGCGCCTCTCGCGCCTCGACCAGGAGGTGATCCGCCGCCTGGCCGGACGGTTGCCCGCCACCACCGCCGACTTCCGCGCCGCCCAGGATCCCGCCTGGGTCGGCTTGGAGCGCTGCCGCGAGCGCGACGAATGCCTCGGCAAGTTGATCGCCCTGGGACTGGTGGTTGTCCCCGCCGGCCCCCCTGCTCCGGAGTGACCACCCATGCCCGGTCCTGACGACGAGATCCTCGACCTCACGCGCCGCCTCCTCGCCGCCATCGCCGCGGCCGACTGGCCCACCTACACGGCACTGGTCTCCGCCGACGTGACCTGCTTCGAACCGGAGGCACGCGGCCACCTCGTCGAGGGCCTGCCGTTCCACGAGTACTACTTCCGACTCGCGGCCGGCCGCCCCGCCGCACCGGCCCCGGCTGCCACGACGACCCTCGCCGCACCGCACGTCCGCTGGCTGGGGACGGATGCCGCGGTGGTGAGCTACGTGCGCCTGGTGCAGAAACTCGACGACACGGGTCGGCCGGTGACCAGCGCCGCCGAAGAAACACGTGTCTGGCAGCGCACCGCTGCCGGGTGGCGGCAGGTGCACTTTCACCGCAGTGTTCCGGGGTGATGAACACCCCAGAACACGCTCCTGGCGGCCGAGGCGGCCGCGGGCACCGCAGTGTTCCGGGGTGATGAACACCCCAGACCAGAACACGCTCCTGGCGGCCGAGGCGGCTAGCGGGACGCCGCGCCGAGCGCCTCGAGCCGGCGCGTGGCCTCCGCCTCGGCCGCGGCCATCACGTCGGCGATCCGCACTGGCGCCCCGCCCCGGTCGCCGCTGGCCTCGGCGGCCGCCATGAACGCATAGAGTTCGAGCGTCTCGGCCGGCGCCACGGGGCAAGTGCCGGTCTGGAAGAAACGGACGATCTCCACCAGGAGCGGCCGGTAGCCGTCGAAGGCCCCCACGGGCGCGGTGCCCTTGGCACCGAACGCGGTGCCGCCGTAACCGGACGAGCCGCGCCTGATCCCCCGGAACGTGCCGACCCGCCCGTCCTTCCACAGGCCGGTCGCGGCGTCGAAGTCGGCCGACCGCACCCCCACCACCGACTCGCAGCCCGGGCCCATCACCGTGAACAGCGCTTCGCAGCCGTGGATGCCGTACCAGAAGAGCCGCGGGTGGGTCGCCTCGAGGCTGCAGGGGGAATGGGTGTCGCACCCGGTCACCTCCCCGATCGAGCCACCCCGCACCGCCTGGCTGGCGCTGCCGAAGCGCAGTGCCGACGCGCTGAACACCGGCAGCCCGGCACGTTCCGCCGCCCGGTAGATCGCGACCGCATCGGCGAGGGAACCGGCCACCGGCTTGTCGATGAACAGCCGCTTTCCCGCGCGCAGCACCGGCAGCGCCTGTTCGAGGTGCGGGCGGCCGTCGTTGGTCTCCAGGAGCACAGCGTCGCACCGTGCGACGACCGCCGCCACGTCGGCGACGATCTCCACGCCCAGGGCGCGGACGGTGTCGGTGTATTCGGGGATCCGCCGCACGCTCGACTCGATGTCGGCACTCCCCTGCGGGCAGGCCACCACCACCCGGCAGCCCGGCACGTGCTGCGGGTCGGTGGTGGTGTTGAGCAGTTTGGTGAAGGCGGTCGCGTGGGAGGTGTCGAGCCCGATGATCCCCACGCGCATGATCTTTTCCTCCTCGGCCGCGGTCGCGGCCCCGCCGGCGCAGCACACCGCCAGCACCACCGCCATGGCCAGTCCCCGGGCTCGTCGTCGCATCGTGCCGTCCCTCCGCTGGTGAACACCCCGGCGCCGTCGGGCCCCCCGACGTGCCTCACGTCGCCGTCGACCCTGATCGTCAATCGTCCCGTGGCCCGCCATCGCGGACCACGATCTCCACCGTGGCACCGGCCGGAAGGGTACCGGCCCCCGCCGGCAACACCAGAAGCCCCTCGGCCACCGCCAACCCCACCAGGTCCGAGGAGCCGCTCCACCGCAGGGGCTCCGCCTCGATGCCGGTCGCCGTGTGACGCAGCCGGCAGGGGGCATAGACCGGCCGGTCGGCGGCAGCCCGGGCCGGTGCCGTGAGCACGGCCACACCGCGCGGCAGGTGCCAGCGCTGTGCCGGCCGTCGGGCAAGGATCGCCAACGCCGGCCGCACGAACAGCTCAAAACACACGAGACTGCTGGCCGGATTGCCGGGGAGCCCGAAGACGAGCGTCTGATCCGCCCCGTGCCGGCGCCGGCCGAACCACACCGGCTTGCCCGGCTTCAGCCGCACCTTGTGGAACACCTCGTCGACCCCGCAGGCGGTGCACACCTGCGGCACGAGGTCGAGATCACCTGCCGAGACACCGCCGGAGAGGACGAGCACGTCGGCGGCGAGCCCC
>RFRL01000147.1 GCA_009924545.1 Planctomycetia bacterium
CCGCCCGGATCCGGGCGGCGATCGCCGGGTCACGGTGGTCGACGACGACGTCCGCCCCCAGTCCGCGCACCACCTCCTGCTTCGCCGGCACACCCGCCGTCGCGATCACCCGGGCACCGAGGATCTTGCCGATCTGCACCACCATCGCCCCCACACCACCGGAGCCACCGTTGACGAACACGGTTTCGCCCGGTCGCACCTCCGCGTGGGTGACGAGGCCGAGGTGGGCCGTGATCCCCACCAGCGCCGCCGCGGCCGCCATGCAGTCCGCCACACCATCGGGCGTGGGCACCAGCCACTCCTCCGCGACCGCAGCCAACTCGGAAAACGTCCCCTGGCGCCCGAGGAGCCCCTGGTTCGAGCCCCAGACTCGCATTCCCGGCGCGAATGCCGCGACCCCGTCCCCGACGGCGACCACCTCGCCGGCAAGATCGCAGCCCACCACGAACGGGAGCGGCAAGGGCATCGCCACGGCACCGCTGCGCACATAGGTGTCGATGGGGTTGACCGCGCAGGCCCGCACCCGCACGAGCACCTGCCCCGGTCCCGGCACCGGATCGGGGAGGTCACCACAGCGGATCACCTCCGGCGGTCCGGTGCGGTCGATGAACGCCGCCCTCACAACTGCCCTCCGCGGGACCGCTCGGCCGCGCTGCGCAGCACCACAGCCAGTGCACCGGTCATCGCCAGGGCCAACGCCCCGGCGGCGGCATACTCCAGTCGGTGCCGCCAGACGGCGGCCGCGGAGGCCTTGCCGCGGTAAACCTCCTCTTCCCTCGTCGGCAGCGGCGCGATCCCGCGCTGCCGCAGTTCCGTCGCCCACAGGCCGTAGATGTTGGCGCTGGGGGTCGCGGCGAGTTTGCGGCGCAGGTCCTCGAGATCGACGCGGGACGGTGGCGGTGGTGGCTGGAAGAGGCGCGACACGAGGCCTGCCGTCCCGGCGAGCAGCAACCCCACGAGGACCGTCGTATGCCCGACCGTCCACCGCCGCCGCACCTGACCGGCGGTGGCAGAGGCCTCGCGCAAGTTGCCGAGATTGCGCAGCTTGGGCACATCGATCCGACGACCACAGCGCGGGCACGCCACTGTGCCTCCCGCGTCCGCCGCCGTGATGGCCAACTCTCCCGAACACTCACAGGGCAACAGGTATGTCTTCACGCTCATGGATCCGTGCCAAGGGGCCACGACAACCGCACTCCACGGAGTTTTTTACCACCATCGCCCTCCGGCGGGCGGAATTCCGCGCCACAGGCCAAAAAAAAGTTGGCTTTCGGACCGTCGCAGCGACATAATCTCGAGTCCTCCGTTCCCCACCCTGATGGCTCAGTGGCGTGTTCTCCGGGACCGGATCATCCGTCCGGTCGAGCTGCTTGCCACCACCGGGACGGGAGCGCGGGGGCTATCCCCGGGGTGAGCCGCCTGTCTGGTCCGCCGTGTGGGCAAGCCCCGTCGCGCAGGCCGAACCGATCGAGTCATGGGCCGGTCCCGGGGAGTCCCGCGGCGGCCATTGGCCCCCCCACCATGGCAACTTTTTCACCGCTGGACTCGCAGGCGCCTTGAATCAGACTGTCGGCCACACGAATGATGGTGGGCCGACGAGCCATGCACCCGAGGAAGCCGGGCGTCATGACGGCGAAGTGAGCGGCCCCCGACGCGGTGGTGCCCCGTGATCCTGTTGTCTTTTCCCTCCGTATTGAGCCATCGATCCGTTGCCGCCCGCTCGACCGGATCTGCCGATGCCCACCGTCCCGCACACGATTGTCCAGTCCCGCTGAATGGCGCTCATTGACCCTCTGCCAGGATCGGCACCCCAGGAGCCCTACCCTTGTACGACTCGCTGTTGGACGAACTCGAGGACGATGTCGTTTCCAACCCCCAGGAGGTCGAGGATCTCACCGTCAAGGTGGTCGATGCCGAGGAGGCCGACGCCGACCTGCTGGCCGACGATGAAGGCCCGGTGCTCACCGAGGGTGACATCGAGGCCGAGGCCGATGCCGATCTCGACACCGCGAGCGATACCGAAGAGGTGCTCGTCGAGCAGGGGGAGAACTGGTCCGACGATCCCGTCCGCATGTACCTCACGCAGATGGGCGAGATCCCGCTGCTCACCCGGGCCCAGGAAATCCACCTCGCCCGGCAGATCGAGACCACCCGCGCCTCCTTCCGCGCCAAGCTGCTCGAGTGCGAGTATGTCTGCCAGCAGGCGTTCAAGGTGCTGTCTCGCGTCCACCGCGGCGAATTGCCCTTCGACCGTACCGTACAGGTGAGCGTCACCGACCGGCTGGAGAAGGACCAGATCCTCGGCCGACTGCCGCACAACCTGCGCACGCTCGAGGTGCTCCTCAAGCAGAACAAGGCCGACTACCGCATCGCCCTGTCGAAGAAGCGGCGGATGCAGGAACGGCGCGAGGCCTGGGCGCGGCTCGGCCGGCGGCGGCGGCGCTGCGTGCGGCTCGTGGAGGAACTCGGCCTGCGCACTCAGCGCATCGAGGCGATGATCCCCAGCCTCGAGCAGTTTGTCCGCCAGCTCAAAGACCTGCGCGGCAAGATCGAAGCCCACAAGAAGACGAAGCAACCTCCGGTGGGGCGGCAGAAGTTCGTCGACGAGTACCGCATGATCCTCAAGGCCTGCCAGGAAACTCCTGCGAGCCTGAAGCGGCGCGTGGCGGAGATCCGCGACATCTACACCCAGTACCAGAAGGCGAAGCGCGGCCTGTCGGAGGGCAACCTCCGCCTCGTGGTGTCGATCGCCAAGAAGTACCGTAACCGCGGCTTGTCGTTCCTCGATCTCATCCAGGAGGGCAACGCCGGCCTGATGCGAGCGGTCGACAAGTTCGAATACCGCCGCGGATTCAAGTTCTGCACCTATGCCACGTGGTGGATCCGGCAGGCGATCACGCGGGCGGTGGCCGACCAGAGCCGCACCATCCGCATCCCCGTGCACATGGTGGAGACGATGTCGCGGGTGCGGAACGTGGCCCGGCAACTGCTCCAGGAATACGGTCGCGAGCCGACGATCGAGGAGATCGCCGCCCGGGCCGGCACGCCGGTGGACGAGACCCGACGGGTGACGGCGATGAGCCGCTACCCGATCAGCCTCGACCGCCCGGTGGGCAACAGCGAGGACAGCCACTTCGGCGACCTGCTCCCCGACAGTGGCGCAGAGAACCCGGCCGTGGGTGCCGCCCAGGAGATGCTCCGTAACCGGATCGCGAAGGTGCTCAAGAGCCTCTCCTACCGGGAGCGCGAGATCATCAAACTCCGCTACGGTCTCGGCGACGGCTACAGCTATACACTCGAGGAGGTCGGTCACATCTTCAAGGTGACCCGCGAGCGGATCCGGCAGATCGAGGCGAAGGCGGTCCGCAAGCTCCAGGCCCCGGCCCGGAGCGAGGAGCTGTCGGGCTTCCTCGACTGAGACCGCCTGCGCATCGTGCCGGCCGAGCGTGGCACTCCTTGTGGATCCCGCGCGGCCGGCGCCCGTGGGCCGAGCCGTTGACCTCCGCGTCGCGTCCAACCATCATCCCGCAGGCGTGGCACCCGCGGCCTGCCGGTTCGCTGTCCCTCCCCGGAGACCCAATCCGATGCGTTGCTGGATCGTCGTCTGCCTCGTCGCGCTTCCCCTGGCCGCCCGCGCGGCCGACCCGGTCGCGTTCCCCTCGACCACCATCGACCTGGGCACCGTGGTCAGCGACCTGCCCAAGTCGGTGCGGTTCTATACCGAGGGGGTGGGCTTCCGGGAATTGCCAGGCTTCGACGTGCCGGCGGAGATCGCCACGGCCGCCGGGCTCACCGACAACAAACCGCTCGCCATCAAGGTTCTCGTGCTCGGCGAGGGCCCGCAGGCGACGAAGCTGAAACTCATGCAGGTGGCGGGCACCCAGCCGCGCGGCGGCGACACCGACTTCATCCACAGCCACACCGGCTTCCGTTACCTCACGATCCTCGTCCCCGACACCACCGCGGCCGTGGAACGACTGGCGAATCTGGGGGTGAAGCCGCTCGCCAAGTCGCCCGTGGCACTTCCCGCCAGTCTCGTCCCTCCGGGTGGCCAGTTCCTCACCGTGGTCCGCGATCCCGACGGGAATCTGGTCGAACTGATCGGGCCGCGGAAGTAGCCCCGGCCCCCCCGGGCGGTCCGACGGCACCCGCGAGCTCCAGCGGTCGGAAAAACCGGGTGAATTCCCGCTGGCTCCAACCACCGCCGGTCGGCACAATCCCCGCCCCCGGGTCCCAGCCCGTGTGTTGGCCCGGGGTGCGGCGGAGGCCCTGAAGCCATGACGGACGGACTCACCACACCCCCCTCGGGCACGCCCGTGGGGATCGCCGCGATCGCGGTCCACGAGCCCCCCTGGACGCTCGCCAACGACTGGTTCGGCACTGCGATGCCGCGCAAGTTCGTCCATCACACCGGCATCGAGTCGCGCACCATCTCGCTCGACGACGAGGTGACGATGGCCCACGACGTGGTCCGCGGCCTCGCCCGGCAGACTGGCTGCGATCTGCACGACTGCCGCGGCATCATCCTGGTGTCACCGTCGCTGATCCCGCCGACGATCGCGCAGCGGCACCTGGCGCCGGCGGCGGCCGCCTGCGAACGCCCCGGGCATGCCGCCCGGCACCTCGTCCGACGGCTCGGCCTGCAGCACTGCCGCTCCGCCGGCTTGAACTGGTTCTGCAGCGGGTACAGCCGGGCGCTGACCGTCGTCCACCACCGCTGGGCGCCACGCCTCGCCCTCCGGGACGGGCAGTTCGTCATCGTCGTCGTGGCCAGCCGCATCAGCCGCATCACCGACTACGGCTGCCGGCAGACCGGCGGGCTGTTCGGCGACATGGCGACCGCCACTCTCCTGTCCCCGGTCACCTCGCGCCGCCACCCCGTGCACTTCACGATCGAGCATGCCCACGCGACGAAACGGCCGCTCGACCGCCCGGCCTTCGACTTCCATCTCCGTACCGACGTCCCCGTGCCGCTGCCCGACGGCGGGAGCCGAACGGCCGCGCGACGCTTGGTGTACTCGCTCGACGGCATGGCGATCGCCGAGGCCGCACCGCGTGCCATGGCGGCGGCGGTGTCCACCGCCCTCGCCGACGCCCACCTCACCGGAGCCGATGTCGATTTCGTCGTCCCCCACCAGGCGGGAACCGGCATCGTGCGTTTCACCGGCATGCAACTCGAGGGTCTCGGTATCGGCGGCCACCTCGTCAACGGCCTGACACGGCACACGGGCAACGTCAGCGCCTGCTCGATCCCCCACGCCCTGCACCACTCCTGGGACCGCCTCCGGGGCCTGGTGGCGTGCCCGACCACGGCCGTGGGCAACCCTGGACGGTCCGAGATCTCCCAGGGATGCGTCCTCCTCCGCGCGACCCCCCACCACGAGCGGCGGTCGACCAGCGCGGCCGCCTGACCGGCAATGGGCTGGCCGTCAGGTGGACGGCGCCGGGGGAATCGTGCCTGCGCGCTCCAGCCACCGGACCATTTCGTCGGCGAGGTCCGGGGCCGGCCGGGTGGCGGAATCCACCACCAATTCCGGCGCCAGCGGTTCCTCGTAGGGATCGTCGATCCCGGTGAATCCCTTCAACTCGCCGGCCCGGGCCCTGCGGTAGAGCCCCTTGGGATCGCGGGCCTCGCACACGTCGAGGGGAGCCCTGACGAACACCTCGACGAAATCGCCCGCTGGCAGCAGGGCCCGGACGGCGTCCCGGTCGCGGCGGTAGGGGCTCACGAATGCGGTGAGCACGAGGATCCCGGCCTGGGTGAACAATTCCGCCACCGCGCCGATGCGGCGGATGTTCTCGGCCCGGTCGTCGGCGCCGAAGCCGAGGCCGAACCGTTCGGCGAGGGCCGCGCCGTACCGATCCCGGAGGAGGGCCGGCGCGGCGTTGAGACCGTGGCGCACGTTGTCGCCGTCGAGGACGAAGCTGCGGATGCCCCGGGCGTAGAGACGTCGGTCGACCAGATTGGCCAGCGTGCTCTTGCCGCAGCCGGAGAGGCCGGTGAACCACACCACTCCGCCCCGGTGCCCGGCCTGCCCCTCGCGCTCCTGCCGGGTCACGGCCTGCGGATGCCAACGCACGACGACCGTCTCATCCGCCATCGGTTTCCCCCCGCCGTGCCACCGTCAATCCCAACCGTCGAGGACCACGCGCGTGGTGAACCGCTCCTGACGGCCGCCGGCCAGGCTGCGTTGCACGTCGAGCACCAGCGTCTCTCCGGGCCCGTGCTTCCCCACCTTTCCGGTGAGGGCCTCGAAGTTCGGCACGGGTTGGCCATCGATCGACAGCACAATGTCGCTGATCTGCAGACCGGCCTTGTCCGCGGCCGAACCGGCCATCACCTGCGTGATCATGCAGGGGCCGATCGACGGCTGGCCGCCGACGCCGAGTTTGCCCCCCTTGCGGATGTCGATCTTCGACTCCGGAAACCGGCTCCGCAGGAGGTCGACGGCGGTGTCGGTGATGCCGGTGCCATAGAACTCGAACCGCTCCACGCCGCGGACGCGGGCCAGGGCAGCGGCCGCCTTGTCGTCGAGCCGCAGCCCCCGGACCGACACCTGGACGACGTTGCGCAGCCGGGGCACCAGCCGCAGATCATCGGGCATCCCCCGCCAATCGGTGGTCAACACCACGTGGAGTCCGCGCTGTCCGGAGAGGGGGCTGAAGTCCTCTGTGACCAGGGCCCCGAGGGCCTCCAATCGCTCGCGCGACTCCTGCGACAGGCCCCGGTGGTGAAAATCGAGCGCCGCCACGGCGAATCCGGCGAGCGGGCCGTCGGCTCGTTCGGACATCCGGCACAGGACCTGCTCGGCTGCTGCCGCAAGCTCCACCCGCGCCTCCTCGATGGCCGCGGCATCGCCGGAGCCCGAAGAGCCATCCTCCCCGGGATGATCCGGACTCCGCTCACCGTGCAGCGAACTCCCATCCGCTGCCACCCTTTCAGCCGGTTCGCGACGCGGCACTGCGGGCGGGAGAGCGAGAAAGCCACGCACGATCTCCGCCGCCCGGCTGGCCACCTCGAGGTCAGCCCCCGCCATGGCCGCCTCGAGCGGGCCCAGGGCCGCCATCCCGGCGGCCGCCAATCCCCGGCTGGCCGCCTCACGCTGAGCGTAGTCATCCGACCCGAGTTGGCCGATGAGATCCCCGATTCCCTCGGCCACCACCTCGGCAGCACGCCCCCGCAACGCCACCCCGCCGCCAAGGGCGACCACGGCCAGCACGGCGACCAGAAGCGCAACGAATCGACGGTTCTGGGCGTGGATCATGACCGCGGGTTTCCGTGCCAACTCGCCATCATACCATGGGGGAGTCGTCCGGGATTCTCCCCGTCCGGCCCCTTCCCTGGCAACGGCGGTTCGACGACCGCCGGGTCTCGTCCGACAAGGCTCGGTAGCACCATCCATGGCCCTTCCCCTTGTCGTCGGCACGACGACGCCTCCCCTCCCCATGAACGCCACCGAGATGGCGGCCCGCGGATGGGACGCCATCGACATCGTCCTGGTCACGGGCGACGCCTACGTCGACCACCCCAGCTTCGCCAACGGGCTCATCGCCCGGCTCCTCGAGGCAGCCGGGTTCCGGGTGGCCGTACTCGCCCAACCCGACTGGAGCTCCTGTGCGCCGTGGCGGCAGTTCGGTCGCCCCCGGCTGTGCTTCGGGATCTCGGCCGGCAACATGGACTCGATGATCAACCACTACACAGCCAACCGCAAGGTGCGCAACGACGACGCCTACTCACCCGACGGGGCGATCGGCCGGCGGCCCGACCGGGCGACGCTCGCCTATTGCCAGCGTGCCCGGGAGGCCTGGCCCGGAGTGCCTGTGGTCGCCGGCGGCGTCGAGGCGAGTCTGCGCCGGATCGCCCACTACGACTACTGGAGCGACAAGGTGCGGCGGTCGATCCTCCTCGACGCCAAGGCCGATGTGGTGGCCTTCGGGATGGGCGAGCGGACCGTCCTCGAGGTCGCGCGCGGGCTCGCGGCCGGACACACCGTTCGCGACCTGCGCCAGCTCCGCGGGATCGCCTACCGCACGGGAGCCAGCGAGCCGGTGCCTGCGGGTGCCGGCCCGAACTGGCCCGACACGATCGAACTCCCCAGCTACGAGGCGGTGAGCACCGACCCCCGCGCCTTCTGCGAGATGACCCGCGTCTCCCATCTGGAGACCAATCCGCACAACGCCCGCCGCCTCGTGCAGCGGCACGGCCGTGAAGCGGTGGTCGTCAATCCCCCCGCCCTGCCACTGGAGCAGGAGGAAATGGACCAGGTCTACGCCCTCCCCTTCACCCGTCGTCCCCATCCGGCCTACGGCAGCGCCCGGATCCCCGCCTTCGAGGTTGTGGAGACGAGCGTGCAGATCATGCGCGGCTGCTTCGGGGGCTGCACGTTCTGCTCGATCACGGCCCACGAGGGACGGATCATCCAGAGCCGGAGCCGGGAGTCGATCATCGGCGAGATCCGGCACATCGCCGCCCAGCCCGGTTTCTCCGGCACGATCTCCGACATCGGTGGCCCCACCGCCAACATGTATTCGATGCGCTGCTCGCGGCCGGAGGTGGAGGCGAAGTGCAGGCGGCTGTCCTGCGTGCACCCCACCATCTGCAAGCTGCTGGGCACCGACCACGGCCCGCTCAAGGCGGTGATGCGCGAGGCCCGGACGATCCCCGGGGTGAAACGCGTACTGGTCGCCAGTGGCGTGCGGATGGACCTGGCCCGGCGCGACCCGGAATACCTTGCCGAGCTCGCCGCCCACCATGTGGGTGGGCACCTCAAGGTGGCCCCCGAGCACACCGACCCGGAGGTGCTGCGGCTGATGAAGAAGCCCTCGGCCGACGACTACGTCGAGTTCGACCGGGCGTTCCGTGACGCCAGCCGGCGAGTCGGCAAGAAGCAGTACACCGTGCCCTACTTCATCGCCAGCCATCCGGGCAGCGGTCTGGAGGAGATGATCGAACTGGCGGTGTTCCTCAAGCGCAACGGCTACAAGCCCGACCAGGTACAGGATTTCATCCCCAGCCCGTTCGACATCGCCGCCTGCATGTACCACACCGGACTCGATCCCATGACGGGCGAACCGGTGCGGGTGACCAAGGGGCTGCGCGACCGGCGGATGCAGCGTGCCCTCCTCCAGTTCTTCAAGGCGGAGAATTACTTCGAGGTGCGCCGTTCCCTGGAGGAGGCGGGACGGCAGGATCTCATCGGCTCCGGCTGCGACTGCCTGATCCCCGACCGGCCGCCGCGTGAGGCCCTCGACCGGCGTCGGCGCGAGGCCACCCGCGAGGTCCGCGAAGCGGTGTCCGGCGACCATATCCGTGGCGGCCCGGGCCAGCCCCTGCCGGAAGCGCCAGGCAGTGCCTCCCCCGAACAGTCCCCCGCGCCGCGCCCGCGGCCGGGGCGACGCACCCGCCGCCCGCGCCGCTCCATCGGCTATCGGCCAGAACGTCGCGGCTCGGGTGGCGACAGCGCCTCGGGCAAGCCCTGACACAGCGCCGACAGCTTGCGGGCGCGGAGGAACGCCTCCTCCGCAGCGGCCCGCGCCGTCTCGTCGCCCGCGGCTGCCAGGTGGAGTTGCACCTGCCCGATGACAAGCGGAAGGTCAGGATGGCCGGGATCGCGGCCGACCCGCTCCACCCCGGCCGCCAGTGCCGCCCGCAGCGTCTCCTCCGGCAGGGGCTGGGGTGGCTTCGCCAGATCCGCCCGCCGGACCGCCACGAGCGCCTCGCGCAATTGGCGCACGACCGCGGCGCTGCCGACGTCGCGCCACACGAACCCGACGCTCACCGCGCAGGCGATTGCCAACAGGACACCGAGGATCGTGGGCGCGGCGTTGAAGGCCGGCGGCGCGACCGCCGGCTTGCCGCGTGCCTTCGCGGAGCTGCCGACGGGAGCCAGGCCCTCGGCCGAGAGGGCCAACCCCACGAGGACCGCGGCGAGGAACGCGTTGGCCGGCAGATGGAGATTCCAGTCGAAGAAGGAGTGGACGGCCAGACCCGCCAGAGCAGCCCACACGCCCGCCGACCACGCCCACTCCGACGCGGGCACGACCCGCCTCCAGCGCCGCCACGAGATCCCCAGCGCCGTCAGCAGCGCCCCGCTGCCGAGCAGGCCGACCAGCCCGGTCTCGGCCAGCCACTGATCGACGTCGTCATGGGCGAAGGCCCAATGGGTGGCCGAGTCGGGCAGCAGTCGGGGATGGAGGCCACGGTAGGTGCCCAGACCGGTGCCGAGCAGCGGTGACGCCCGGAACATCCGGTTGGCGACCCGCGCCGCCTCCGCCCGGCCGTCACCGAGCATATTCGTCACGGCCGGCCGCACGCGCTCGGGGAGGAACTTCTCCAGACCGCGGAGCGGACCATGGAGCACGAGGAGCCCGACGAGGATCGCGGTGGCTGCCGCCGCGGCGATCCCGCCGGTCAGCCAACGGGCCCACCGTGATTGGACGGCGACCGCCGCCAACACCAGGGCCCCCAGCAGCAGCGCCGCGGTTCCGGCCCGCGAGCCCGCCATCCGGCCGGTCACCCAGCCCGCACCGAGCAACACCGCGGAGGCCGCCAGGGCGCCAGCCGCGACACCGGACAGCCCCGGCAGCCACCGCCGTGCCATCCACACCAGCATCCCGCAGAGCACCGGCACCGTGAGATAGACCCCACCGGCGAACTTGTTGGTGTCGACGTAGGAACCGAAGCCGTCGCCGTTGACCCACTCCTCCACCTCGTAGCGTTGGTCACCAACGCGCATCCACAGCGGATAGGACATCGCCACGCTGGCCACCGGCTCGACAACGGGACTGCGCCAGAAGTCGAGTGGTCCGTCGAGGAGGTACCAACCGAGCAGTTTGTGGCCATCCCCCTTGCGCACCGGGAAGGCGAGGCCCGTCCCCACGATCACCACGGCCGACACGGCCAGCGCACCGAGCAGCCACCGTCTCCATCGCGTGACACGGCCGAGGTCGGCCACCACCACCGCGACACCCAACCCCAGCAGCAGTTGCCGCAGAGATGCCGCCGTGGAATGCGGATCGAGGGAGATCCGCCCCCTGGCCCCGCCGATCCCCTCGAGCGCCACCTTCCACCGCCCTCCCGACACCGGCGCCAGCCACACGAGCAAGCCATCGGGG
>RFRL01000148.1 GCA_009924545.1 Planctomycetia bacterium
CCCCGACACGCGACGCCGTCAAACCGGCTCCGCCCGCTCGCCCGTTCCGGAGACCCCGACATGAGCACCGTCCACGCCCCCCACACGCCGGCGAGCACCACCGTCGCCCCGCCGCGGCCCGCCAGCCAGCTTTCCACTTTCCTCTCCACCTACGTGTTCTCCAAAGACCACAAGGTGATCGGGCTGCAGTTCCTGTTCTCGACGCTCCTCTGGTTCCTCATCGGCGGGCTGCTCGCCTTGGCAGTGCGCTGGCAGATCGCCTGGCCGTGGTCGCAGGTGCCGGTCCTCGGGAAGCTGTTCGCCCAGGAAGGGGGACAGATGGCGCCCGAGTTCTACACGATGCTCTTCACGATGCACGCCACCGTGATGATCTTCCTGGTGATCATCCCGATCCTCGCCGGCGCGTTCGGAAACTTTCTCATCCCGTTGATGATCGGCGCCGACGACATGGCTTTTCCGACGCTCAACATGCTCTCGTACTGGTTCATGTGGCCGGCATTCTTCGCCTTCGGCGCGAGTTTCTTCGTGGAGGGCGGGGCGGCCTCCAGCGGCTGGACGAGCTACCCGCCGCTGACCACCAACACCGCCGCCAGCCCGGGCAGCGGCATGGGCCAGACGCTGTGGCTCCTCGGGCTGACGTTCGTCGGCGTGTCGAGCATGCTCGGCAGCGTCAACTACATGACGACGATCATCCTCATGCGCGCCCCCGGGATGACGATGTTCCGCCTCCCGATGACGATCTGGGCGATGTTCATCACCGCCGTCCTCCAGGCCTTCGCGCTGCCGGTGCTGACGGCGGCCGGCTTCATGCAACTGGCCGACCGGATGCTCGGCACCGGCTTCTTCACCCCCGAGGGCAACGTCGTCAACAACATGTTGACCAGCACCGGCGGTGGGCACCCGCTCCTCTGGCAGCACCTGTTCTGGTTCTACAGCCACCCGGCGGTCTACATCATGATCCTGCCGGCGATGGGCATGGTGAGTGACATCCTCACGGTGTTCGCGCGGAAGCCGCTGTTCGGCTACCGGCCGATGGTCTATTCCGTCGCCGGGATCGCCGGTCTCGGCTTCATCGTCTGGGGCCACCACATGTTCGTTTCGGGCATGAACCCGGCCCTCGGCATCACCTTCATGGTGTCGACCATGATGATCGCCCTGCCCAGCGCGGTGAAGACCTTCAACTGGCTCGGCACGCTGTGGGGCGGCCGGATCCAGTTCACCACCGCGATGCTCTTCGCCGTGTCGTTCGTGTCGATGTTCATCATCGGCGGCCTGTCGGGGATCTTCATGGCCGCCACGCCGGTCGACATCTTCATCCACGACACCTATTTCATCGTCGCCCACTTCCACTACGTCCTCTTCGCCGGCACGGCGATGGGCGTGTGGGCGGGGATCTACTACTGGTTCCCGAAGATGTTCGGCCGGATGATGAACGAGTCGTGGGGGAAGGTGCATTTCTTCCTCACGTTCCTGTTCCTCAACGGTACGTTCTTCACCATGCACATTCTCGGGGCGGTGGGTTTCCCGCGCCGGCTCGCCGACGCCTACCACTATGAGACGTTCCACCACCTCCAGCCGCTCAACGCCTTCATGACGTGGTGCGCGATCGGGATGGTGGCATCGCAGATCATCTTTGCCATCAACTTCGTGTGGAGCATGTTCTACGGGCCGGTGGCCGGCCGGAATCCTTGGAATGCCAACACGCTCGAGTGGACGGCGCCGAGCCCGCCGGGGCACGGCAATTTCGATTTCCAACCGGTTGTTCACCGCGGCCCCTACGAATACTCCGTGCCAGGTTGCGGCAAGGACCACCTCATGCAGACCGATCCGCCGAACGAGCAGGCGGCCGCATTGGCCGCTGCTCATTGACGTCATCGCCCGCACCGTCCGGTGTCGCCAGCCCGGGTCGTGCCGTGTTCCGCACCCTTCGGCCCCCAGAACTCTGACGACCCCCGGCCCCTGACGACCCAAGATGGTCCCCGCCTCCTCACCACCATCCTCGCCGCTGGCCCTCGCGGTCGCCTTCCTACTGGTGGTGACCACGGCGGTGCTGCTGTGCTTCGGGGCGCTGGTCACCACCTACGACGCGGCGATGGCGGTCCCCGACTGGCCGGCCACCTATGGCCACAACATGTTCCTGTTCCCGCTGGCCGAATGGCTCGGCGGCCCGTGGGATCTGTTCCTCGAGCACGGCCACCGCCTGCTTGGCGCCGCTGTCGGCCTGATCACGCTGACTTTGGCAGCGCTCGTCTGGCTGCGGCCTACCGGCGGGCAGATCCGCGGGCTGGTCGTCGCGGCGATCCTCCTCGTGGTCGTGCAAGGGGTGCTCGGAGGGATGCGGGTCCTCCTCGACGACAAGACGATCGCCAAAGTCCACGCCTGCACCGGCCCGTTGTTCTTCGCCGTTGCCACCGCGATCGCGACACTCCTCTTCCGGGCCCGCAAGGCAGTGCTCCGGGAAGGGTTCGAGGACGTCGACCGCGAGCAGCGGCATCCCGTGGCGGCGGCCATGCTCCACGATGTCGGACTTGCGGAACGACGGGTTCTCATGCCGGCTGTCCCCCTCCCGTCGTGGGCGACGGCGGGGTTCGTGCCACCGGCGCTCGCTGCAGCGTCCTACCTTCAACTGGTCGCTGGAGCCCAACTTCGGCATCTCGACGCGACCCTCACCCCCGCCGACTTCCGGTGGATGGTGGCGCTCCACCTGCTCGGCGCCGCAGCAGTGGTCGTGCTCGCCGCCTTGGCCGTGCTCGGCTGGCAATCGCACGAGCCCACCGTGGCCCGGCGCTGGTCGCGCGCGATCCTCATCCTCGTGGGCTGCCAGGTGCTGCTCGGCTGCACGGCGTGGCTCGTCACCTACGGCATGCCCGGGGGTTGGTTGCCCGACGCGTGGAGTGGACCGCTGGTCGCCCGGAGCCTTCGCAGTGCCGTGGTCGTCACCGGCCATGCGGTACTCGGCATGCTGATTCTCGGGGCGTCGGTGGTCCTCATGCTCGTGTGGCCGGGGATCGGCCGCTCCCGCCGTCCGGGCCGATCCTGGCGGGGGGTCGCCACATGAGCCCACCCCCTGTTGTCTCCATGGCGACCGAGGCGGTGCGCGGCGGGTTCGCCGGGCCTGCGGCGCCTGGTCGTCCCCGGACGGCCGTTGCCTTCCGCCCCGCAGCGCTCGCTGCCTTCGGTCAGCTCATACGGCCCCGGATCACGGTGATGGTGTTGGCCACGGTCGTGGCGGCGGCTTGGCTCACGGCCGGACGCACCATCGATCCGGGACGCCTCGTCCTGTTGCTCGTGGGAACCGCTCTCGTGGCGGCCAGTTCGAGCATCGCCAACCAGATCGTTGAACGCGACACCGACCGGCTCATGCCGCGGACCGCCGGTCGTCCGCTCGCGGCAGGAACGCTCACGCCATCGACGGCCTGGTGGCTGGCCGGCGGTGCGTTGGGCGCCGGCTTGCTCCTGGCAGTCGCCGGTGGTGGCGAGGGAGCGGCCGGGACGGCGCTGGTGACGTGGCTGCTGTACGTGATCGCGTATACGCCGCTGAAGCGCCGTTCGCCGCTGAACACCGCCGTGGGGGCGGTGCCCGGCGCACTGCCGGTGATGATCGGCTGGTTCGGAGCGGATGGCCCGGCCCGCTTCGCCGCGGGCGACTCCGCCGGGGCGGTCGCTGTCGCCGCCCTGACCGCGGTCCTCTACCTGTGGCAGTTCCCCCACTTCATGGCGATCGCCTGGCTCTACCGCCGGCAGTACGAGGCCGCGGGTCTGCGCATGCTCACCGTCACCGACCCGAGCGGCGGCCAGGCCGGGATCCATGCCGTTTGTGCAGCCCTGGCGATGGTGCCGGCCAGTCTGACGCTGGCAGTACCGTCGGCCCGATGGCCGTTGTTCGTCGGCGCCGCGATGCTTGCCGGGTTGTACCTGCTGGCGGCGATCCGCTTCGCGGTCCGGCGCGACGATCGGTCCGCCCGCGGCCTGCTCCTGGTGTCGCTCGTCGTCCTGCTGGGATTGCTCGTGGCATCCGTCGGCTGCGGCCCGCCCCGTACCTGATCCCGTTTGGCTACCCGCCCACCGTCTCCACTCACGACTGGAAAGCCTCCGATGACCGCCTCCGCCATCAGTCTGCCGCACGGCGACGGCCACGACCATTACGCCCACGGGCACGATTCAAGCGGGTACGATTCAAGCGGGCACGATTCACATGGACACGGTGACGGCCACGGCCACGTGCACCTGCAATACCAGCCCGGCCTGCCGCTCAGCCGCGGCAAGCTGATCATGTGGCTGTTCCTGTCGACGGAGATCATGTTCTTCGCGGCGCTGCTGGGCAGTTATGTGGTGCTCCGGTTCGGTGCCCCCGCCTGGCCGCTGCCTCACCATGTGCACCTGAGCGAGCCGATCGGAGCCTTCAACACATTCGTCCTGATCTGCTCGAGCGTGACCGTGGTGCTGGCCCTCGAGGCCGCGCGGGCCGACAAAGCCGAACTGGCGAAGCTGTGGATGATCCTCACGCTGGCGCTCGGCACGCTGTTCCTCGGGGTCAAGGCCTACGAGTACTCCGCCAAGTTCTCCCACGGGATCTATCCGTGGTCGCCGCGGAGCCGGGTCTACGAGAAGCCCGACCTGTATTACGGCTCTGCAGTCCGGGCGCGACTCGGCGAACCGGCGATGATCGACCGTCTCAAGGCCCTCGACGATACCCCGGAGGGCACCCTGTCCGAGGCGCAGCGCTCGGGCCGGGAGCGGTTGCGGCAGATCCGCACCATGGTCACGAACCCCGATCAGCAACCCTTCGACCTGGCGGTGATCGCCGACCAGGTGATGCCATTGGCCTCGTCCGGCGGCCACGGCCATGGTGCGGGGCTGAACGACGTCTTCCCCTGGCTCCGCCTTCCGGCCGTGATCCCCGGGGGCAACCTCTGGGCCAGCACCTATTTCCTGCTCACGGGCTTCCATGCCATCCATGTGGTGGTGGGGCTGATCGTGTTCGCGATCCTCCTCCTCTACCGGCTCGACCACCGGACCTACGGGATGATCGAGAATGCCGGTTTGTATTGGCACTTCGTCGACCTGGTGTGGATTTTCCTTTTCCCGCTTCTCTACCTGTTCTGATTGCCCGCCTTCCACCGACGGCGTGCACGAGCCCCCAACGCAACTTCCCGGACCGAGGCCGACCATGAGCGACCACGACCACCACACCAACCCGCAACCGCTCCCGGCCCACGGCCCGGTGACCCGACCGGGCGAATCCACGCTCGGCGAATCGACGGCGCACGATCGTCACGGCACCACCGGGCACGGCACCACCGGGCACGGCACCACCGGGCACGGCGACGAACCGCACGGCCATGAATCGCATGGTGGCATCGGTACCTACATGATGGTGTTCCTCGCCCTCTGCGGGCTGACCACCATGTCGTTTTTCACCTACTCATCGGCCTGGCCGTGGCGGGATCAGCCGCAGGTGGGTTGGGCCTTCATGATGGCGGTATCGTGCACCAAGGCGATGCTCGTCGTGTTGTTCTTCATGCACGTGCTCTGGGAGGCGAACTGGAAATACGTGCTCACCATCCCGGCGGCGATGATGGCGATCTTCCTGGCACTGATGCTCGTGCCAGACATCGGCTTGCGGACGCGGATGGTGGCGCAGGAACGGGCCCTTTACATGCCCCGCCAGTCGGATGTGCGGTTGATGGAGCGGGCTTCCGACACCGGCTTGCCCGGCGGCTCCACGGCTCCGGCCCACTGAACGCGCGGGCTCACGCGACGAACGGGGTTGCCTGACCGTCGGCCGGGTTGGTGGATGCGTGGCTGACGAACGGCCCCCTGGACGATGAGGACTCGCGTGATGACAGAGAAACAACCATCGGCGACATCCGGCCGGGTGTTGGTCCTGAGCCTCCTCGCCACCTGCAGCCTGGCTGGTTGCCGTGTGGAGAAAACGACGACGCCTCCGGCAGCGTCCCGTGAGCAGTCGAGCGTGACGCCCGTACCCGCCGGCGTCGAACCGGGTGCCCCGGCAGCCCCGTTCACGCTCACGGACCAAACCGGAACCCCGTTCGACTCCACGAGGCTGCGCGGCCGTGTCTGGGTGGCGAGTGTTTTTTTCGCCAATTGTCCCGGACCGTGTTTCCGCGAGAACCAGGCGATCGCCGACGTGCTGCGCGGCATCGATGATCCCGACCTGGTCGCGGTCAGCCTGACCTGCGATCCCGACAACGACACCCCCGAGGTGTTACGGAGGTATGCCGATCGCTTCGGGGCCGACCCGGCGCGGTGGAAGTTCCTCACCGGCGACATGGACACGATTCGCAGCGTCGCCAACAAGACGCTCCAGCTTCCGGCGGAAGTCGGGGTCCATTCGGAGCGCGGGGTCGTGTTCGACCGGCAGGGTCGAAACCGTGGCAGTTATCACCTCCTCCAGCCCGACCGGGTGGAGCTGCTCGTCAAAATGATCCGCCAGGTGCTCGCCGAGCCCGCGGATGAAGGCGCTGGCGTCGAGACGCCCCGACCATGACCCTCCTCGCCACCCACCCGTTGGCCACCACCAACGCCGTGCTCAATGCGCTGGCGACGGTGTTGCTCGTGGCTGGATGGGTGGCCATCGCCCGGGGACACTGGCGACTCCACCGGGGATGCATGGTGGCCGCGTTCGCCGTGTCGGCGGTTTTCCTCGCCTGCTACCTCACCTACCATGCGCTTGTCGGTCACGTGCCGTTCACCGGCCGGGGAACGGTGCGCACGGCCTACCTTGCGATCCTCGCCAGCCACATCGTGCTCGCCGCCACCGTCCCCTTTCTCGCGGTGGCGATGTTCGTGCTCGCCGCCCGGGGCCGCTGGGGGGCCCACCGCCATCTCGGCCGCTGGACGCTGCCGATCTGGCTCTACGTGTCAGTCACAGGGGTGATCATCTACCTGATGCTCTACGTCTGGTTCCCCGCCGCCCCACCGGGGTTGGAACCGCTACCCGGGCCGGGGGTGCGGGTAGAATGAACTGCGGGGTGGGGTCGGGTGGTCGACCCCGCAGCCCACGTCACAGCGAGCATCGATCGGGAGAACACGCGATGGTTACCGCCTCCCAGTCCGCCGGGCGCGACCGGAAGTGGCCCCGTGGGCGGCCGGTGGCCGGCCTTCTTGCCCTGGCGCTGATCTTCATGGCGAGCGAGGCGCTGGGTTGCCCCACCTGCAAGGACAGCCTCGCCGATGGCGACGCCCAGGCGGCGAATCTCGCTCGCGGCTACTTCTACAGCATCCTCATCATGCTCGCGATGCCCGTTACTCTCGCCAGTTCGTTCGGCCTCTATGTGTGGCGCGAGATGCGCCGTATGGGCTCCCCCGGGGACGGCCGTCAGGAGCCACCCCGGGCCGCCGGCGGGGCCCCGGACGCACGAGCCGTGATCGCCCCCGGGTCCAGCACGGGAGACCGGGGCAGGGGCCGGCGACCGCGGAATTACCTCGCCGGTGAGGAGCGGCACGGCCTCTTTCTGCGCGTGGTGCCCCCGGCACTGGTGCTGCTGCTCCTCGCCGGATGGATCGAGCGCGCGTGGTTCGGCCGCGCGCCCGAACCGATGCCGCCGGCGATCGACACGGTGCTCGCGCGGAACCCCGCAGCCCCCGCCGTCACCGACAGTGTGCGGATTTCCGATCAAGGTCCCGACGCGGAGATCGACCCCGACCCGATCACGACCGCGCCGGAGTCGTCAGCCTCCGATGCCCATGCGTCGGCCATGCCCTTAGGTGCTGGCCGGGCGGCCCTCGCGCGGGTGCGTGACGACACGCTGTTCCGCTCCGATGACGAGCCCGCGTGGTCGGAACTGTGCCGGTCGCTCGCGGGGATGGCGTCGTGGCCCCCGGCAGCCAACCTGGTCAGGCCGGTCAGCTTTGCCGACCTCCACGGCCAGTCGCGCGCCCTCCGCGGCCACCTCGTCGGCTTCCGCGGCATCGTCCGGCGCCTCGTGCCCGTGGAACCCGGGAACGACCCCGACGGAATCCAGCCGCGCTGGCAGGCCTGGATCGAACCGGCGCAGGGCCCCGCAACGCCGATCGTCGTCTACTTTGTCCGGCTGCCGCCCGGCATGCCCCTCGCCGTGAAGATGGCCGAAGAGGTCGATGTGCAGGGGTACTTCTTCAAGCGCTGGGCGTACCAGGCCACCGACGCCATCCGCACCGCGCCCCTGGTCCTCTCCCTGGAGCCACGGTGGCGACCGCGCCGGCCGGTAGCTCCCGGCGGGCACGCGTGGGGCGGGTGGGGACTGGTGGCGATGACCTTCGTGATGACCGCCACGTGGCTGGCACTGCAGTTCGCCGGGCGCCGTCCGCCACGCGCTGCGGTAGTGCCCACCCGCTCCTGGGACGCGGTCGAGGCCCACGCGGAACGGCCCAAGACGTGGGATTTTCCCGACGGGGAGCCGCGCAGGGGGGAGTCGGCGGAGCCGTCGCCATGAGGCCGGACGTTGTCATCGCGAGGATCGTGTCGGGCCCGCTGTGGATCACGGCGCTGGCCCTGGTGGTGGCCCGCGCGGCGCCGCCGGCGTCGGCCGCACCGGGCGCCGACGGTGCCGGGTCGCTCCCGGCGTATCTGGCCACCTTCGGTCTCGACAGGGCCGCCCGTTCGCTCCTCGAGGAACCGCTCGCCTGGGACGAGTCGAAGCAGCGGCTGGCGCTGCGGGTGCTGGCCCGACTCCAATTGGCCCCGGCCGAACGCCTCGCCGCCTGGGAAGCAGAGGCCTGTCCGCTCGCCGCAGCCACCGCCGACCTGCCGGGCGACCGGCTCGTGAGTCTCACCGGGCGCGCCCTGTTCGTGGCACCGGCCGACCTTCCCGCCGACGACGCGCTGGCCGCGGGGATGCCACGGGCCGATCTGGTGCGCGTCAGGGCCGGCGACGGTCGCGTGGTGGACGTGCTCACTGCGGCCACGCCCCGGGCCTGGCCGCGCTGGCAATGGATCGACGAACCGGCCAGCATCGTCGGCTTGCCCCTGGCCGTCGACGCCGGTCCGGTGCCGTGCGACGACGGGCCGCACGACGACAGGACTCGCGCCGCCTGGCCCGAGGGTGCTCCGGCCGTGCTCCTCGCCGCCGGGCGGGTGGCGTGGCATCCCGACACGCCACTCGGGCGGGCCGGCATGGACTACGGCTGGTTCGACACGGTGTCGGACGGCCGCTCCCTCACGGCGGCCGATGGCGATGCGTTCTACGGGGCCCTGGGCGCGGTGGCCCGCGCCACCGCCACCCGATCCGGTCCGACGATCACCGAACTCATCGACCCGGGCCAGCGCTGGTTCACCCGGCATCGCGGTGACGTCGTCACCGTGGCCGGCATCTGCCGCCGGGCGACGCGTATCGAGATCGACGATCCCCTCCGCGCGGGGCCGCTCGGCCTCGACCATTATTGGGAACTGTTCGTCTTCGTCGACACGCCGCTGCTCCAGGTCCACGATCAGGTCCACGACACCTATCCGGTCGTGTGCTGCGTCAGGGAACTGCCCCCCGGGATGCCCGCCGGCCAGGCGATCAACGAACGGGTGCGCCTCGCCGGCTTCGGATTCAAACGCTACGCCTACCCGCTCCCGCCCGGCGCGGGTGCGGCGCCGCTGCGCCTCGAGGTCCCGCTCATCATCGCCCGCACCGTGGAGTGGCTGCCGGGACCACGCGCCCGAGCCCGGGAACAGGACCGTGGCCCCGGACTGCTCCCGCTGGCCGGGCTGGTGGCCACGACGATCCTCGTTGGCGGATGGTGGCTGTGGTGGCGGGGCGAACGCGACCGGGCGCGCCGACGCACCAACCTGCCCGGCCGGGTGCGCCTGCCGGAGGACGGGTCCGGATCCTGAGCGGGGCTTGCCACGCCGTGGCGGGGCAGCGACAACCACGGTGCCGCGGGAACACCCCGCGGGGTCCGGTCACCGGACCACCCGCCCCGTCCACCTTCCTGGGAGCCCCTCACCACGATGCGACGAGCCAAGATCTCCATCATCGGCGCCGGCAACGTCGGCGCGACGACCGCCCACTGGTGTGCCGCCGCCGAACTGGGCGACATCGTCCTTCTCGACATCCCGCTCACCGAGGGGATGCCGGCGGGCAAGGCGCTCGACCTGTTCCAGGCCGCGCCGATCATGGGGTTCGACGCGCGGATCACCGGCACCACCGACTGGGCCCACACCAGCGGCAGCGACGTGGTGGTGGTCACCGCCGGCATCGCTCGCAAGCCGGGCATGAGCCGTGACGATCTCCTCTCGACCAACGCCAAGATCGTGGGGGATGTCGCCGCGCGGATCCGCGACACGAGCCCCGATGCGGTCGTGATCGTGGTCAGCAATCCGCTCGATGCCATGGTGCAGCGCACGTTCCAGGTGACCGGCTTCCCGCCGCAGCGCGTGCTGGGGCAGGCGGGGATCCTCGACACTGCCCGCTACCGGGCCTTCCTGGCGCTGGAACTGGGGGTGAGTGTCGAGGACATCTCGGCGATGCTCCTCGGTGGGCACGGCGACACGATGGTGCCGATTCCCAGTTGCACGAGCGTCGGCGGCATCCCGGTCAGCCAGTTGGTGCCCGCCGACCGGTTGGAGGCGATCGTCAGCCGGACCCGCACCGGCGGGGCGGAGATCGTCGGCCTGCTCAAGACAGGCAGCGCCTACTACGCCCCCGCCGCGGCGACCGCCCAGATGGTCGAGGCGGTGGTCCGCGACAAGAAGCGGCTCGTGCCCTGCGCCGCCTACTGCGACCGTGAGTACGGCGTCGGCGGCTACTTCGTCGGCGTGCCGGTGATCCTCGGGAGCGCCGGCGTGGAGCGGATCATAGAACTCTCCCTCCTGCCCGACGAGAAGGCGGCCCTCGACAAGAGCGTGGCCGCGGTCCGCGACCTCGTCGCGGCGATGAACCGGCTCACCGCTTGACACGG
>RFRL01000149.1 GCA_009924545.1 Planctomycetia bacterium
GCCGCTCGAGAAATGGAGGATCGGTGGCCCGTGGACTCGCAGGCCATGCGGCACCATCAGGTCGGCCGCCTCGACTTCGCCGACAGCCTCCTGGAGTGGCCAGGGCACGTGGTGCACGTCAGCCCGATAGAGTGCTCCACCCGGAGCCTGGGCGTAGAGGCAATACCGCTCCGCGATGAATGACTCGAGTGACCCGGGCTTCGCCTCGAAGGTGGCCGACGATGCGCGGTAGTGCGCCCGGAAAGCCACGCGGCCCGCCACGCCGCTCCGCTGTGACGAGAACGCAAACCCGTCCGGCCGATGACAAAACGCGATTTCCGCCAGAAAGTAGGGCAAGTGGAAGAACCGCCGCGCCGCCCACACGGCCACTGGATTGGCAGCATCAAGGCTCAGAAACCACACCCCAGGCTTGCCGTCGCGTTCAACGTACAGACGAAGATTCAACTCCGGGAATGCCGACAGCCAGGGAAGATCGGGCAACGGGCGTCGCATGACGCCTGACATGCGAAAAGGCACCACACCCACCCACGATGTGCCGGCGAACTCCTGCACAGTCAGGCCGGACGGCACGAGGGGACGGAGCAGGCTGGCCGGCATGGGCCAATGGGCGAACAGGAGATCCTTCCAACTCTGTCGCCATGCCCAGCGGCCACTTGGCGCCGGCCACGGGCGATGGTCGGTACGTGAGAAAGCGACGTGCATGAACTGTCTCGTGGGATGGCCGAGTTCAACAGCCCCGCCCGAGGGACGGAACCTGGAACCAACCTATGGGGTGGGATCTGCTGGGCCACCGGGTTCGGCGTCCGGTGCCTCCGCACCGGAGTACACGCCCGGGCGGTGCAACTCCATGTATCCGCCCGGCCGAGACAGCGGCCGGATGCCGAACCGCTGGTACAAGCCGTGCGCGTCGCGGGTGACCCCGAAGTACAGGTCGCACGAACACGTTCCGCCGGTGATCAGGTGCGCCTCACAATGCCCTGGAATCGCTGCCCTCACTGAGGCGTTCGCGGTCGGGTACGCCTGGAAACCACGTCCGCACACCTCGCCGATGCAAGCGACATGTTCGGCAGGTACAGCGACTGTCAGGAAGTGGCACATGATCGGATAACTTCGGTGACCAATCGGCCGCGACGAGATATACTTTTTTGTCAGAACGCCCGACCTTGAGGCTCGGGTGCATTGCTTGGCTTGCCGGCGTCGCTTTCAGGCTGCGTCTTGTGCCGCCTGTGGCGATCAAACGTCGATCAGCCGATGTTCTATGAGTGCGTCGCGCCACACCAGGGTGCCGTTCTCTTCGAAGTACCGCAACAGTATGTCGCGGACATTTTCAGTGTTTACATCATTCAGGCGTACCGCATGAATCAATTCCGCAGAGTCACCAGCCGACATTGTGGTGCATTCGCCATCCGTCTCATAGCAACCGAAGCCGTCGAAGGAAACCCTTCGAAATGCCACGCGATGCTCACCATCCAAATCAAAATCGGCGAAGACCGCGCCGCCACGCTCTGTTATCAGACACAAGCTAAACGCGCACGGTCGCGTGTCGCCCCTCCATTGATTGACTGAAATATTAATTGCCATTGATAGACTTCGATCCGATACACCGGTTGGGAGGCCGATGAACTTGTGTTTATACTGTCTGTAGAAGCACCCGTCCCTGCGGGTTGACGCACCAATCGCCAAACGCGACTCGTGGACGCAACGGCTTGCCCGGCAGAGGAATGCATCGATTCCGGCCGCCGATCGCGGGTGCGTTCACAGGCGCTGTGTGCGGTATATCGCCCCCTGCCACGAGGAGTCCGCCTCGGCAGCGCTCGTCTTCGGCAGCGGCATCCATGCGGTGATCGAGGGCGTCTACCGGGAGGAGCTGGCAGTCGAGGCGAAGCCCGATGTTGAGCGGATGCGGTGCTTGCGATTCGTACCGTCGAACGCGGTCAGCGTGTCGCCGTTGCGGACCGAGCACACTTTCCCGGTGAGTATCGTCGGGGTTGCGCCGACGGCTCGAGGGGCGATGAGGCAGGGCAAGCCGAGGAGCGCAGGGCGAATCATGATGGAAATCCAGCGAAACGTCTCGGGAAGCCGGGTTTCGTGATTCGACCACACCCGTTGGCCGCAGTCGCCACGAACCGTCTCTCCTGGCGGTCTGTCGGTCCTCCGGGAAGCATGATCCTGCTGCTCACCGCAGCCCGAAAGGAGTGGGCCGTGGCACACCCTCGGCCTGCCACCACAGCTTCGTGAACACCGGCTGCGGCCCGTCCCACGTCTTGCTGCCGAGCAGGGTCTTTCCCCTCTCGTAATACGCCCGGAACGAGAGTAGATCGACATGCTTCCACGCCGACAGGGCCGCGCCATCGCTGGCGAGGAAGTTCCTGGGCTCGAGCACGATCGTCTGCGTGGCTTGACCGCCAGCGAGGTTCACGACGGCCACGAACTCCTTCTGTTGCCCCCGGTACGGTCGGAAGACGTTTTCCGTCAGCACGATCACGAGATCGTTCGGCTTCTCGGCCCGGACCTCGACCGAGAGCCGCTGGCCGTCGTGCCCCTGCCACTTCGGGTCAGCCAGCTTCCGGGTCGAGAGCTCCCAGTGGTGCGGGTTGTCGGCGGAAAGCGTGTACCAGTCTCGCCACCCGTGGGCGAAGCCGTCGATCAACGGGTCCCGCTCGTCGGTGACCCGCACGCCGCCGGCGGCGATTTCCGCGGGGGCCGCGGCATGCAGCCTCGAACTGAGGGCGAAGCGCTCGATCGGGCGGGCGGAGGGTTCGGATTCGGTCTTCTGCACCTTGTAAACGACGTTCGCGAAGGCGAAGAGGGGCTGGTCGACGCTCGGGATCGGCAAGGCCGCGGTCCACCGCGTGTCGTCCATCTTCACCACGTCTGCCGACCGCCAGAACCGGGCCCGCGGATCGGGATCGATCGAGTAGTGGACGATGACCTCGGTCACGTCGCGCGGCGAGTCCGGCCTGACCTCGAACAACGGAACGCGATCCATCGTGGCGAAGCTGAGGTGCGTCTGCGGCGTCTGCGGAAAGGTGAAGTTCCCTTCGAGATGCTGGTCGAACCAAAGCGGCCTCGTCACGGCGAACTCCGGCGTGAAGCGGTGGTTCATGTGCGGCGTGAAGGCGTAGCGGACGTTCTCGTGCGGGATCAGCGCGCCAGTTCGGTAGGTGTCGTCCATGATGCCGTGGAAGTCGTTGGTCGAGCCGAGCCAGAGGAGCGGCGCTGCGATGTGCGGGGCGTAGGACTCGAACCCCAACGTCGCCTCGAAAACCTGCACGTCGCCGATCGGCGTCTCCAACGTCACCTGTGGGAGCAGCGGCCACGGCTGCGTGCGGAACCCCGATCCGCCGACCGAGGGTGCCGCGGCGCGCACCCGGCGGTCGCTCCCGGCGACGTAGACGGTGAGGCTGCCCCCCATCGAATGGCCGTACACACCGAGCTTGTCGGGATCGACCTCCGGCTGCTGCTCCAGGAACGTCAGGCCCCGTCTGGCACCCAGGGTGAGCACGTACCAGTTGTTGTTCCGCGGTGAGTCGAACGGGTCGATGGCCTTGTCGCCGGGCTGGAGGGAAAAGTAGCCCGGCACGTTGTTCTGCGTCGGATCGACAGCGCCCCAGTCGGTGTTCGGGTCGCCGTCCGTCGCCCCTTCCATCTCCCGCCCGCCCCAATTCAACGAAAGGCAGGCATATCCCCGCCGGGCGTGGAACTCGACCTCGTGGAGAAACGCGCGCTGCCCGCCGCCGTGCAGATGGAGCAGCGCCGCCACCCGCTTCGCTCCCCTCGGGAAGGCGTAGAACGCGGCCAGGCGTGCCGGCGTGCCCTTGAACGTGCCGACGTGGAACGTGACGGTGCGGTACACGATCCCGTCCTTCTCCCACTCCCGCACCAGCTTGGTGTCGAGTGGATCTTTCCGGGGATCGAAGTCGGCGTACAGCTCCGTGACCGTGGCGGGGGACTTGGGCTCGGCGGCGACGAGGGGCAGCGACAGCACGAAGGCGATGCCGATCAGAACGCATCGGTTCATGCCATGTCCCCTTGTTGATCACGGCCAACCGGACCTTCGGCTCGCGCAGCATCGGCCCCTCGGCCCGACGTTTCGCGTGCCATCACCCATCGACCGATGGTCCACACGCGAACCCGAGCGGATCACTCCAGCGTGAGGCGGAGCGAATCGCCCCGGCGGAGAGAGGCGGGGCGGGGCGTTCGCGTTCCCAGGGAGGTCAGCCGTTCGGATCGTCGAGCGGTCGTTGGAGGCGGTCCCACGACATGCGGCGTCGATTCCCGACGGATGCCGCCTCCCGGGGCCGCGGGAGCGCCGCGAAAGAAGTGGGCAGCACAGGACTCGAACCTGTGACCTCCACGGTGTGAACGTGGCGCTCTAACCAACTGAGCTAGCTGCCCGAAGTTTCTGACGGCCGAATCCTACCACCCCGGGCCGGCACCGTCACGGCCTTCCGGGGAAGGCCCCTTCACCAAACTCATCCCTCCGCAGCCGGCGGCTCGAACCGCGGAGCGGTGCGGTCGTCGGCCATCTGCAGGGTGTCGTCACTCCGCCTCCCCGCCGGCCGCCGGGCGGGGGTCCGCGGGTCGAGATGCGAGGAAATGTCCATGTCGCGCTGCAGCGTGGCGAACTGCTTCCGCAACTCACCGATGCTCTGCCCCACCGACTTGCCCACCTCGGGCAGACGCTTGCCGTAGAGCATCACCGCCACCGCGCCGATGACCACGATCTCCACCGGCCCCAGTCCGAACATGATCCGCTCCACCCTGTCAGCGTCAATCGATCAGATCGCACGGGGAAGGCAACGACCGCGGTGCCGGCGGGTTGCGACCGGCGGGCATGCGGGCCGGGCGGCCATCGCGCTCCCGGTCGCTGCGGGGACACGAGAGGTTGCCGCGCGGCTGCAGTTCGGAGCAACGCGATTCCCGGCCAGGTAGCCGCCGGAACCGCCTTCACCAGATTCACCATCAGTCGATGCGGCCACCGGCCGACGTGTCGTCCTCAATCCCCTGCACGCCGCGCTTGAATTCGACGATGCCCTGGCCGAGCGAGCGCATCACCTTCGGCAAACGGGAGCCGAACAGCACGAGGATCACGAGGACCACGATCACCAATTCGACAGGACCGAGACCGAACATCGTGCCACCGCTCCTTTCAGTGCCACCCGCACACCGGCCACCCGCACACCGGCCACCGCACACCGGCCACCGCACAAGGGCAACCCTCACAAGGGCCACCGTGGGGCGGGGCCGCCAGGCCGGGGAAACTCCTCGACCCTGAGGAAGTCTACCCAGCCCCGCGCGGGCGGGAAAGCGATCGGAGCCGAGCCTCCCGCCGGCCGGCCGGGGGCAGGCTGTCGGCCGCCGGGCCAGAGCCGATCCGTCCCGGGGGGACGCCGCGGTCAGAAGTTGGCGTCGCAGCCGGTGTCGACGTCGCCCACCATGTGGAAGTGGTCGTGGTCGATGTAGAGCACTTCCTGGCAGTCCTCGTCGACCAGGGTGTGCGGCACCGGCCAACCGACGCGCCGGACCTCCTGGAAGTAGACCGTGCACTTGTAGTGGGCGTGGTGGAGCTGGACCGGGCCCACCAGCGGCACGTGGCGGGGCGGATCGATGGAGTCGGAGATCTTGCACTTCGAGATGCGGACGTGGTTCCGCTGCACCTCGTAGAGGAAGGGCCAGTTGCCCTGGACGGGGCGGGCCTTTTCCAGGGCCCGCATCACCTCGTCGTCGCTCGGCTCGTCGAGGGCCTCGCAGGGGCCGCCGGCGACGAGCGGACCGAGGACCGGAACGCGCTCGTAGCGCTCGTAGTTCCAGAACTGGTCTTCCTTCTGCTTCTGCAGGTAGACCGGCACCGGGATCGGGATGGCCAGCGGACCGATGTTGGGGCCCTGGGCGGTGAGCCAGAAGCAACCGCTCTGCGTGAGCGTGGAGAGCGACACCAGGGCCACCAGCAGGGCAAGGCGGGGGCGAGCCATCGGGAAGACTCCTCGGGGCGGACGGACCGCGTGCAGAGGATGTATCGACTGGAGGGCGCCCGGACTTGCGGATTTTTCCGGCGGGGTAACCGGCAGCGGATCGGCCGGTCGTGCCGGTGGCGGGGAGCCGGTGGGAGCGGGGCAGGGGAGAGGGCCCGGGAACGGGTGCTCGGAGCCTCCTCCAACGCGGAAGGCCCACCTCCCCGCCGTGGCAGGGACGTGGGCCTTCGCAGAGGCCGATCCGCCGGCCCGGGGTGAGCCGGGCGAACGACTAGCGGTGGTGGCTGTGGATGTGGCGATCGTCGAAGTCGAGGAACCACCAGCCGTCATCCCATTCCAGCGACACCCGGCGCCAGCCGAGCGGCACCTGCGGATAGGGATAGAACGGTCCGATGTACGGCCAGGCCGTGGGGGAGTACTGGGTCGGATACTGGAGCGCGGCGTAGTTGGGATAGGAGGCGTAGCTGGGCCAGGCGTAGTTGGGCATGTTGGGGCCCTCGCCCCGCATCGGAACCGGTGGCATCCCCACCCCGGCACCACCCATCGGCATCGGGGCACCGAGACCGGGACCACCGGGGCCACCGGCCATGGGGCCATAGCTGCCGGGGCCGACGCCGGGGGGCACGCCCGCCGGGCCACCCTCGGAGTAGCGGATCGAGCCGGGCACCACCTGACCGTCGGCGACGCCGGGGATCATGCCGGGGCCACCCTGGACCATGCCGTTGTCGACGATGCCGCCATCGAAGGAGGCGTCATACCCGCCCCCCATGCCACCGCGACGGAGCATCGTGCTCCGCATCGCCACGTCCTGGCGGCCGCGGGTGCCGGTAGGCTGCTGGGCGACGGTGCGGGCCTGACCCGGTCCGGCCGGCGACTGGATGGTGATCGTCGGCAGCCCGATCGCCTGGGCGAGTTGCACCATGCGCGACGGCCGGGCGGCCGGCTCGGCAACCTGCGGTGCCGCAGGCTGGACGGTAGCCGTGGGGGCGACCTTCGTGGGCTGGGGCTTTTCGGCTGCCGTGGCGGCCAAGCGGGCCGGCTCCACGGGCTTCGTGGTGGCGGCTTCGGATCCGGTGGACTTCGGGCTGGCCAGCAGCGCCCGGACCGAGCCCGGCACGGCGAACCCGTTGAAGACCCCACGCGAGGAACCCTCGGCGAGCGTCAGCCGGTTCACCACCCTTTCGACCCCCTCGACCGATTCGGCGGCGGCGATGGCGGCGTCGATTTGGCTGCGATCACCGACCTGACCCTCGAGCCACACCGTGCCCGACTTGGCGCGGACCGTGACCCGGTTGCCCTCCAAGGCCGCCGAGTCGCGGAGCCGGCCGGCGACACTCATCGCCAGGTCGTCCGCTCCGCGGGCGGCTGACAGCGTGCCGGCCGCCAGGACCGCGAGAAGGAACGTGAACCGCGAGATGGACATGGATGACTCCTTGGATCGGCGGCGATCGGCGGGTCCGGGGGTGCCACGGAGCCACCCCGCCGGAACGGCCAGCGCCCTACGCCGCGGAAGAGATCGGCCGCCGGTCATGCCGAAGGCGAGGATTTTTCCGATCCTCCCGACCGCACGATTACATGGCGAAACCTGGGGAAACCAGGCAAGCCGCAGATCAGCGTTCCGGCCTCGGCAGATCGATGATGGCGATCATCGTCATCACCAACAGGGTCACGGCGCTGGCCGCCGCCACCCCGGGCCCCACCTCGAGTGACAGACCGCACACCGCCCCCACGGCAGCCAGCGCCGCCAGGCACATCCCCTGGCACAAGCGTTCGTAGGGGGTGCCCTCGGCGAGGCGTGCCATGGTGGCCGCCGCCAAGCCCACGACATGCACCGCCGTGAGGCCGCAGACGAACGAGCCGCCGACGAAGGCCGGGAGCACGCCGGCCGCAGGCAACGGGACGGCCAACCAGGGAGCCATCATTTGCCCCCCAGCATGTCGTCGAGCTTCTTCTCCAGGTCGGTGATCACCAGGTTGCGGTCGACCACCTTGCCATCGGCGTCGATGAGGAGCATCGTCGGCAGCGTGAGCACCCCCAGCTCCTGGGCGAGAGGGCCGTCGAGACCACCCGCCTCGTGGAGCTGCGGCCACGGGATCGGCTTGGCCGCCAGGTAGCGGGCCAGCTGCTGCTTGTCGGTGTCGAGGCAAATCCCCACCACCCCGAAGCGCTTCGGTCCGTACTTGGCGTGGAGCTCGCGGATCTGGGCGATGTCGACCTTGCAGGGCTCGCACCACGTGGCCCAGTAGTGGACGAGCACGGGCGCCCCGCGCATCTCCTTGAGCGACACGGCCCGGCCGTCGAGCCCCGTGCCCGACAGCGACAGCGCCTTGCCCACGCTCTCCAGGCGGCGCGACGCGCCGCGGGCCTTGCGCGCGGCGGCGGCATCGGGAAACCGCGCGGTGATCGCGGCGTAGCGCTCCAGGGCCTCCTTTTCCCGCCCCTCGAACTCGTCGGCGATGCCCAATTGGAGGAGGGCTTCGGCGGCATCGGGGGCCTCGGGATGCTGCTCGACGAACGCCGCCAGCTCCTCGAGCCACGCGGCCTGGATCTTGGCGACGTCGGCACCCGGCTGCTGCACCGCCGCCGCAT
The DNA here is from genome assembly GCA_009924545.1 of Planctomycetia bacterium. Classification (GTDB taxonomy): domain Bacteria; phylum Planctomycetota; class Planctomycetia; order Pirellulales; family UBA1268; genus F1-20-MAGs016. Next base: position 8,565 of record RFRL01000149.1, read on the forward strand.
ACCGCGACGAGGCGAGGCGGAAGGCGAGGAAGGCCGCGAGGGCGGGATCGTCACGGAGCTGCCCCTGGAGCTTCTCGAGGGCGGCGATCCCGTCGGGCAGGCTCCCGTCCTGGACCGAGGCGGCGATCGTCTCCACCAACTGCCGCGTCCAGAATCCGCGCTGGGCGGGATCGGCCTCGGCGACGACCGTCTCCAGGAGCTTGACCTGCTCCGCCACGAGGGGCGGGCGATCGGCCAGCGCGGCCGCGGCCATGCGTGCTTCCACGTCCCGCAGCTTCGTCAACAGCGGCTTGATCCGCTCATCCTCGGGGGGCATGGCACCGTCGGCACCTTCGCCGCCGACCCGCGGCGTGAAGAACCCCGACGGCTCGGCGATCTCGCCGTCGGTGCCGGGGAGCTGCGGGGCGTCGATCGGCCGCCACACGTCGCCGAACCGCACCAGCGACCCGATGTAGATCTGGCCACCGCGCCCCTCGCCGGCCGACTCCACCAGGGCGACGACGTTGTCGTAGGCCTGGACGTCCTTCGTGACGCCGTCGGTTCCCTCCGGAAGCACCCCGGGCTGGGCGGCGAGCATGGTGTTCCAGCGGGCCTCCGCGGCGAGCGCCGGCTTGCCGCTGACCATGGCGCGGAACGCCTTGTCGGCCGCCGCGGCCCGCCCCGCGAGCCCGGTGAGCATCGGCTCGGCGAACCCTGCCGCCTCGAGGTCGGCTTTCGTGGGCAGGAGCCGGGTGAATGCGGCGGCGTCGCGGTCGCGGATCGCGGCCACGATCTCCGCGGTGGCCTCCTCGGCGGAGAGCACCTTCCATGAATCGAGCCGGCCGTTGCCGTCGGCATCGACCCCCCAGCGGCTCCCGCCGCCGTTGAGCCACCGGCACTGGTCGGGCTTGCTGTCGAAGTCGGTGTCGATGTCGCGGTACACCTCAACGCCGTCTTTGAAGTAGCTCCAGCGGTCGACGACGCGGTCGCCGTTGGTGTCGGCGAACGCCCGCAGCACCTCGCCGCCGGGACCGCGGACCACCCACGCGTTGAGCCCCCCCTGAAGCTCCATTTTGATGCTCGCATTCGCCGCGGCCTCGGCCGCGGGCCGGTCGTAGTCGACCCCCTGCTGCACCGGGGCCAGGCCGAGGGCATACTGCACGGTCGGACCGGCCGCCGCGGCAAGGCTGCCGGTGGCGCAGGTGAGCAGACCAGCGAACAGGGCCGGCGCCGGCGAGACGAGCAGGGCCGAGACACGCGGCCGGGTCAGGGCAGGGTGGAGGAGGGAGAGCATGGGGCGACTCCGCGGCTGACGGGGCGACTGGAGGGGAAAAGCTAGCGGGAAAGGCGTGCTGCGCCAGCCCCATTTTCGGCCGCGGCGGAGGCCTGTTCGCGTTGGCGGGCCCTTTGAAAACACCGCCGGGCACCCTACACTCACCCTTCCGCGTGACCGGGCCCGCGGGTCCGCCACGCGCGCAAGCGCGCGTAGCTCAGTTGGTTAGAGCGCCACCCTGATAAGGTGGAGGTCCCAAGTTCGAATCTTGGCGCGCGCACTGGTCGCCGGGCCGGGGCAGTGGCCCGGGGGCGCTGGGCCGGACGGCGCCCTCCGTGTTCCGAGCCACCTCTCGGGCTCCGAGTGATCGTTTTTTTTGGGGGCCGGCCCGAGGTTTTTCACGGGGACGTAGCTCAATTGGGAGAGCACCGCCTTTGCAAGGCGGGGGTTGAGGGTTCGATCCCCTTCGTCTCCACTGTTTTCCTGCGTTTCTTTCCTTGTCTCCCTTTTCCCAGGTTGCCGCTTCCCATCTCGGAGGGCTCCCCGCCCTGTTAGGCCGCCGATCAGCGGCGGTTGCTCATGCACGCCTCATCCGGCACGACCGCATCCGGCCAGACGGGCGTCGACCATGTGACGGGCCTGGCGACGCGGAGCCAACTCGAGGAGGCGCTCGCCGCCGGGCTCCCCTCCGGCTCGGCCTTCGTGCTGTGCGACGTGATCGGCCTGAAGGAGGTCAACGAATCGCTCGGCTTCCGTTCCGGTGACGATTGCCTGCGCCGCGCGGCCGACCGGTTCCGCGCCGCCACCAGGGGC
>RFRL01000150.1 GCA_009924545.1 Planctomycetia bacterium
GCCGCGGCCAGCGCCGCCGCCGCCGAACGGTGGCGCCGCACCCAGCGCCAAAGCCAGGTCAGGAGCGGCTCGCGCCGCGCCGACACCGGCTCGTCCGCCAACCATGCCTTGATGTCGGCGGCCAGGCCGCGCGGCGAGGGGTAGCGGTCCTCGGGGCGCAGCGCCAACGCCTTGAGGCACACCGCCTCGAGGGCCGGTGGCACCTGCGGAGCGACCTGCCGGGGAGGTGTGATGTCACCGCGACGCACCCGCTCCAGGACTTCCTCGTGCCGGTCACGGGCGGCCGGCCCGTGAGCAGCTCGTAGAGGATCGCCCCCAGGCCATACACGTCGCTGGCGGGGCCGAGGCGATCGAGCGCCCCCTCGGCCTGCTCCGGTGGCATGTACAACGGCGTGCCGATCGCCGCCCCCCGTTCACTGGGAAGGGAGCCGCTGTCGGCCTTCGAGGGCCGCACCAGCCCCTCGGGCGACGCCGAGTCGGCCGGCGGCTGCTCCAGTGGCATCGCCAAGCCCCAGTCGACGACCATCGTCTCACCGTAGGGCCCGAGCATGACGTTGCCGGGCTTGAGGTCGCGGTGGAGCACGCCGCGGCTGTGGGCGTAGGCGATGGCATCGCAGACGTCGATGAACCGCCCGAGTAGTTCACGCAGCTCGCGCCCGGCACGCGGGCCGGAGGCATCGCCGCGGCCGCTGTCGTGGAAGCGGTTGATGGCATCGGCGAGCGAATCGCCGCGGATGAACCGCATGGCGTAGAAGGGGCGGCCGGTGGCGTCCTGGCCGAGGCCGTAGATGGGGATGATCCCCGGGTGCTCGAGCTTGCCCGTGAACTCCGCCTCGAGCATGAACCGCGCCCGGCTCGTCTCACGGTCGGCGTGGGCCGGCTGGATCTCCTTGAAGGCCACCTCGCGATCGAGTTCGTTGTCGATGGCCACCGAGACGATGCCCAGGCCCCCCTGGGCGTGCGGCCGCACGATCCGGAACCGACCGGCGACCGCCGACGGGGCCCCGAACGATGCCATCCGCCGCGTCATCCAGGGATCGTCCGGCCCGGCGGCGGGTGCGGGCGCCTCCCGGGCCAACGACCGGGCCGCTTCACCGCGCGCGTGTGCCACGCTCATGCGCACCTCGGCATCGGCCAGCCGGCCCAGATCGTCCACGATCCCCGGCACCGGGCCGACCGCCTCCAGGCTCCGCGCCGCCACGCCACCGTGGGCGCGCACATGCTCGTCGACGAGCGCCTCGAGGATCGCGCGGCGGGCGGCGGAAAGCCGTCCCTGCTCCACGAGCAGCGCACCGAGGGGCCGCTCCTTGTCGAGCAGCCAGGCGTGCATGGCGGCGAACAGGTCGTCGCGGCCGACGAAGTCCATCTGGTGGGCGAGGATGCCCAGCAGCAGGTTCCGATCGGCGTCGCCAGCCATGGGTGGTTCGCAAGGGTGAAGCGTCAACGGCCGATGGCCCGCTCGACGGCGCCACCGGCGTCGGCCGATCGGATGCTTGACGATTGGACTCGTGGTCGGGGCGATCGGGCAATGCCCCACCAGTGACCGGGTGTCACCCGACGTGGAAGTCGACGACCAGCGGCAGGTGGTCGCTGGCCTCGCGGGTGAGGGTCGTGCGCACGATCCGCGCCTGGCGGACGACGACCGGGCCGCGGGCGAAGGCCTTGTCGAGCGCACCGAGCGCCAGCCAGGCGGGAAAACTGCGGAACCGGCTCACGGGGCTGGTGATCTGCCGGAAGCCGTGGTCGGCGAGCCCGGCCGCGAGGCGATCGCGCCAGTCGTTGAAATCGCCGACGAGGAGCGTGGGCAGGTCGGCGGCCGAGCGGAACAGTGGGTGCCCGAGCAGGTGCCCGACCTGCCACTGCCGCTCCCGCTCGGCCAGGCCGAGATGGGTGTGCACGAGGTGCAGCGGCCCCTCGGGCGAGTCGACGACGACGAGCTGCGCGCCGCGCGGCTTGCGCGTTCCCAGGCGCAGGGAGATGCGGTGCCGGCTGGTGACCGGCCAGCGTGAGAGGACGAGGTTGCCGTACACCCCCGCGCCGACGTGGACGTTGGCCTGGTAGACGGAGTGGCCGTGGAGCGCGGCGGCGAGGAGCCGGGGTTGGTCGTCGTGCCGGCTGCGGCGCACGAGACGGTCCACCTCCTGGAGGCAGACGAGGTCGGGATTCTCCGCCTCGATGGCCGCCACGATCCGCTCCAGCGAATAGCGCCGGTCGCGGCCGCCGATTCCCTTGTGGATGTTCCAGGAGAGCAGTCGCATGTCAGCCGGAGCGCCGCCGCATGTATTCCCGTTGCACGCGTGCCAGGCAGGAGCGGCCGTCGGCGGCCAGCTCGCTGCACCGGGCCTCGGCCGACCCGGCATGCTGCACCACGGCGCGCACCCGGCGCGGCTCCCCCTCGGCGACGTCGGCATCGACGTCGTCGCAGGTGAGGCCGTGGCAGGCGCAGAGCGGACCGGCGGGGTCCTTGGGCCAAAAAAACCCGTGGGCCTCGGTCACCGCGATCGACCGTTCGAAGAGGTCGAAATAGGCCACCGAGCACGACTCGGTGACGCAGCAGAAGGCCGGATCGCCGAGGCGGTCGGCCGCGCCGGCGGCCACGTGGGCGGCGACGGTGGTGGCAGTGACGGGGGCCCCGTCGGCGTTGCAGCCGGGGCAGCGGGGGGGCTGGGCGTCGGGTTCGCGACAGAAGGCCTTGTTCACGGACCCCCTCCCAGGCTCTTCGGGCCGTCGGATTGACGCGGCACGGATACCGCTCCGGCCGCGACCGCGTGCGGCGGCTGCCGAAACCGCCCAGGGCGAGTGAGCGGTGCCGGGGCTGCACCCGCGCTGGGCGACACGCCGCACGTTTTCATGCAATCCTCACGGCCTGCTCATTGTGCGCCAAGCCACGGCCCCTATTCTGTGAAAGGTAGTCGGTGTCATGGAGGAGATTCATCATGGCCCATTGCAGCACTCGGGCGGGTTGTTCGGTCGCGACCCGCTGGACTAGGGTCGCCACCCGCGGGACCAGGGTCGCCATGGCCAGCGCCGTGGCGGCCACGGGTATGCTGCTGGCGGGATGTGGGAAGAACATCCAGCAGGCGACAGTGCCGGTGACGGGCGTCGTCGAATTCGACGGCAAGCCGCTCGCCGGTGCGACGTTGGTGTTCCATGCCGTCGACACGTCGAATTTCAAATGGAAGGAATTGCCCCAGGCCTTCACGGGGGCCGACGGCACGTTTTCCGTCCACACGTATGCCTCCAACGACGGGGCCCCGGCGGGCGACTATGACGTCGGCATCGCCATGATCGCCCCGACGCAGGACGAAGGGGAGGACCAGCAGCGGCGGGTCAAGGGCGCGACTGTCATTCCCAAGAAATACGCCGACCACACCACCAGCGGCATCCGCGTCACGGTCGGCCCACGGTCCACCAAGCTGCCGACGATATCCCTGGCGCCGTGATGCCTTGACGCGCGTCCTGGGAGTCCGTGCCCCGGCCCGACGCCCGTACCGCCTGCACCCGACGTTCACGATCGATTCTGTCCCCGTCGCGCATGTCCATTTCTTCATTCCGAGGACTCCATGAAACGAACATTCCGCTCCGGATTCACCCTTGTCGAACTGCTCGTCGTCATCGCCATCATCGGCACGCTGGTCGGCCTCCTGCTCCCCGCCGTCCAGGCAGCCCGGGAAGCGGCCCGGCGGTCGAGCTGCCAAAACAACCTCAAGCAGATCGGCCTGGCCCTCCACAATTTCGAGAGCTCGCGGAAGTTCTTCCCGCCGGCCCGCGTCGACGCGGCGCCTGGATACCCGGTGGTCGAGTTCAACATCCCGGCCCCGACCACAGGCGCGATCCAGCACGGCCCCGGCCTGTTCATCCTCCCCTACATCGAGCTGACGAGCCTGTACAACGCCTATGACCTGAAACAGACCTGGAGCGCGACGGCCAACGCGGCCGTGATCCGCACGCAGGTCGCCTCGTTCATTTGCCCGTCGACCCCCGATTCCGACCGGCTCGACACCGGAAACGCCCCCGGCAGCACGCTGGCCCCCAAGTGGTCGGCCGCGGCGTTGGACTACTCGCTCGCCAACGGCGTCAACGGCAAGCTCGGCCTCGCGCCCTACAACCTCATCCCGCCCATTCCCGGCTACAACTCCTCCGACCCCGCCACTGATCGCGCGCAGTACACCGGGGCCATCCTCCCCATCAGCACGATCTCGTCGTTCACCACCGGGATGAGTCCTCCGTTCTTCAACAGCCGCGCCAAGAGCACGATCGCCACGATCACCGACGGGACGTCGAAGACGTTCGCCTGGGTGGAAGATGCCGGCCGGCCGTTCCTGTACCGCGGCCGGACGAAAATCAACGGCTCCCGTGCCAGCGGTGCGGGCTGGGCCGACCCTGACTCGGAGTTCTGGGTCGACGGCTACACGACCGACGGCGTGACGGCCCTCGGGCCCGCGGCGATGAACGTCAACTCCAGTAACGAGATCTACGCCTTCCACCCCGGCGGGGCGATGGCCGTGTTCTGCGACGGCCGGGTGAGCTTCTTCGCCGACACGACCGACGTGGCGATCATCGCGGCCCTGATCTCCGCCCAGCTCGGCGAAAACGCCAACGTCGACTGACCCTCCGGCCGCCTCCTCTGTGACCGGCCGCCCTGCGGTGGCCCACGTCGTCGCGGCGTGGGCCACCGTGGCGGACCGGATGGGGGCCTCGCGGTGCCTCGTGCCGGTGTGCCGCCGGTGCTGTAGGCTTGCGGGGACTGGAGGCGATCGCCATGCGGGCCCACGACGACATCCGCATCGGTACCCTCGTGCCGGCCCACGACCGCACCGCCGAGGTGATCGGCCAACTGCTCCCCCACGGCTTCGAGACCTTCCAGATCGCCTTCGGCCGCAGCGTGGGGGATGCCGACGTGGCGGGGCTCGCCGAGCGGGTCGGCCGCGTCCTCGGGGAGTGGAACGCCCGACCTGACGACCTGCCCCGGCGTGTGAGTTGCATCGGGGTCTACGGCAATCCCCTGACGAGCCCCGAGACGGTCGCCGACTGGCAGCGCCTCATCGACTCGGCCCACCGCTTCGGCTGCGACCTCGTCACGGGCTTCGCGGGGCGGATCACCGGCCGGCCGGTGCCCGAGAGCTACGAGCCGTTCGCCCGGGTGTTCGGGGAACTGGCCCGGCGTGCGGAGGACCGCGGCGTGCGCCTCGCCTTCGAGAACTGCGACAAGCGCGGCACCTGGGAGAGCGGCGATTGGAACATCGCCCATGCTCCGCAGGCTTGGGAGGCGATGTTCGGCGCCGTGACGAGCCCCGTGCTCGGCCTGGAGTGGGAACCGTGCCACCAACTCGTGAGCCTCGTCGATCCGCTGCCGCAGCTGCGCCGCTGGGCGCATCGCATCTGGCACGTCCACGGCAAGGATGCCACCGTGCTGTGGGACGTGATCCGCACGCACGGCATCCGCGGTGGCGTGCCCTACATTCACCATCGCACGCCGGGCTTCGGCGACACCAACTGGACCGACCTGATCAGCACGCTGCGGATGGCCGGCTGGCGCGGGAGCATCGACATCGAGGGGTTCCACGACCCGGTCTACCGCGATGCCTTGGAGACGACCGGGCAGGTGGCGGCACTCCACCACCTGTGGCGCTGCCGCGGCGGTGACTTCGTGCCCAACGTCTTCTGACGGCCCGGACAGTCAGGCGGCGCTGGCGGCCGCGATCCGTTCCACGATCGTCGCCAGGATCTCCCGGTCGCTCGGCGGCCGCCGGGGGCTGCCGGGGAAGGGCTCGTCAGTGGCGATCAGGCCGCGGAGCCGGAGCACCTGGGCCATCGAATGCTTGTAGGCCGGCACTGGTGTGCGGAACGCGAAGTCGCCGAGTGCCTGGAGGGCGTCGTCGAGCTCGTCGAACCGCGGGTCGCCCGCCGCCCACCACCGGTCGCGCCGGGCGAAGGCCTCGGGCCAGGCGGTAGACAGGCCGAGGAGCCAGTCACTGCCGTAGCGCACCATGTCGATCGCCAAGTCGTTGCCAGTGAACACGCGGAACTCCGGGCGGAGACGGTCGCGGAGGGCGAGGCGTTGCCACTCCAGGCGGCGCGACAGCGACGAGTGCTTCGCCCCGAGGCAGTTGGGAATGGCCACGAGGTCGGCCCAGGCGGCGAGCGAGAGGATCCGCCCGCAGGGGACGAACGCCGTCGCCAGTTCGAAGCCGATGAACGCCGGCAGCCGCGCGGCGAGGCGACCGAGGCGTTCGATCACGTCGGCGTCGGAGCCGGCATGGAGCCCGAAGGCGGGAAACAGCACGGGGGTGGCCCCGGCGGCGACGATCGGCTCGGCTTCGGCGAGGTGCCGGCGCTCGTCGAACGGGTCGCCGGGGCGATCGACGACACAGCAGCCGGCGACGAGATCGCCGGCCCGCGGGGGGCCGAGCACGCCGCGCGCCACGTCGAGGGCCCGGCGCCGCTCGGCGGCGCCGAGGAGTTGGACGTAGCCGGTGTCCATGTTGACCGCCGGCACGATGCCGGCGGCGGCGGTGCGGGTGACGTGGGCGGCGAACCCATCCCAGTCGATGGCACCCGCGGCCGTGAAGGGGAGGAGCACGGCCGATATCCCCTCGATCGCACGGCGCGGCCGCAGCAGGCTGAGCGGATCGGGCAGGGGCGGTGTGGAGTCGGGCAACGGGCGTCTCCTCCGGGGGGCGGCTCAGCCTACCGGAGCCGGCGCGGCGGGGCATCCGGGTATCATGCTCCCCTCCGCACCGGACCACCCCATGGCCTTCCCCCGCATCGCCCGCTTCCGCAACGCCGCCGCCCTGCGTGCGCATCTGGCCAAGATCGCCGCGCCGATCCCGCTCGACGACGCCCCTCTCTCTGCCGCCGCGGGATCGCCCCTCGCGGCCCCGGTCACGATCGGGGGCCGCACCGTGGGTAACCGCTTCTGCATCCATCCGATGGAGGGCTGGGATGCGACGACCGACGGCCGTCCCACCGAGCCGCTCCTGAGGCGCTGGCGACATTTCGGCACCAGCGGCGCCAAGCTCGTGTGGGGGGGCGAGGCGGTGGCAGTGGTGCCCGACGGACGGGCCAATCCCAACCAACTTGTCGCCCCGGCCTGCGGTGCCGCCGGGCTCGGGCTCCTCCTCGACACGGTGCGCGCGGCCCACGCTGACGCCCACGGCAGCGCCGCCGATCTGCTCGTGGCGCTCCAGCTCACCCATTCCGGGCGGTTCTGCCGGCCCGGCCCGGGACCGCGCCGTCCGGTGATCGCCTTCCACCATCCGCTCCTCGACGCGCGCCACGGGGTCGATCCCGACCTGCCGGTGATCGACGACGACGCGGTGGAGCGCCTTGTCGATTCCTACGTGGCCGCGGCCCGCGCGGCCGCCGGGGCCGGCTTCGAGATGGTCGATGTCAAGGCCTGCCATGGGTATTTGGTTCACGAGTTCCTCGCGGCGCGGCGCCGGGCGGGGCGTTTCGGTGGCGATCTGGCGGGCCGGTCGCGCTTCCTCGTGGAGCTCGTGGGGCGGATCCGCGCCGCCTGCCCGGGGCTGCTGGTGGGAGTGCGCTTGTCACTGTTCGACACGGTGCCGTGGCAGCGCGTCGGCGACCACGGCGAACCGTGCCCCACCGACGGCACACCCTACGACTGCGGGTTCGGCGTCGACGCGGCCGACCCCACACGCACCGATCTCGCCGAGCCGATCGCCCTGGTGCGGATCCTCCACGACGCCGGCGTGGCGGCGGTCAACTGCTCCGCGGGCAACCCCTACGCCACGCCCCATCTCCTCCGCCCCGCGGCCTTCCCCCCGAGCGACGGCTACCCGCCGCCGGAGGATCCGCTCGTCGGGGTGTGGCGGCAGATCGAGGCCGCCGGCCGGGTGAAGGCAGCGGTGCCGGCGATGACGCTCGTGGGCTCCGGCTACACCTACCTCCAGGAATACCTCCCTCACGCGGCGCAGGCCGTGGTCCGCGCCGGCCTGATCGACCTCGCGGGGCTGGGGCGGATGGTGCTGTCGTATCCCGAGTTGCCCGCCGACGTGCTCGCCGGAAGGACGGCCGACCGCGGCCGCATCTGCCGCACCTTCAGCGACTGCACCACCGCCCCGCGGAACGGGCTCCGCAGCGGGTGCTATCCGCTGGACCGGTTCTACAAGACGCTGGAGCCGGACCACACGGCGCTGGCGGCATGCAAGGCCGCCGCCGGCGAGTGACCGGCGCGCCGCGGCAGCGTCCGCCGGGGCCAGACACGCGCACCGCCCCCCGGCACGGAGGAACACCCGATGGCAGACTTCGTGTGGCAGGCGTGGGAGGGATGGCGTGCCCTCTGGCCCCACGTGCTCGGGGCCACCGTCGTGGCGATCATGCTCTTCGCCTCGGCCCACGCCATCCTCACCAAGCGCGACACGCGGAGCACGATCGGCTGGGTGGGGTTGATCTGGTTCTCGCCACTGGTCGGCGCGATGGCCTACGCGCTCCTGGGCGTCAACCGGATCCGCTCCCGGGCGGTGCAGCTCCTCGCCGGCCGGCTCGTCGTGTCGCACCGGCTGGCGCCAGCGGTCGCCGCACCCGGACGCCTCGACACGGTGATCGGGCCGGAGGGGGAGGGGTTGCGGCCCCTCGTCGGCCTCGTGGGCCGGGTCACCGGCCGACCGCTGCTCGACGGCAACCGCGTCGAGCCGCTCATGGGGGGCGACGAGGCCTACCCGCGGATGCTGGCGGCCATCGACGCCGCGACGCGGAGCATCGCCATCGCCTCCTACATCTTCGACAACGACGCCACCGGCCGGGAGTTCGCCGCGGCCCTCGGCCGGGCGGTGGACCGGGGGGTGGCCGTGCGCGTGCTCGTCGACGGCATCGGCGTGCGCTACACGCGCCCCTCGATCCTCGGCGTGCTCGCCGCCGAACGCGTGCCGGCGCACGAGTTCCTCCCGGCCGGAGTGCCGATCTACCTGCCCTACGCCAATCTGCGGAACCACCGCAAGATCATGGTCGTCGACGGCACCGTCGGGTTCACCGGCGGCCTCAACATCCGCGAAGGCTGCCGGCTCTCGCGCCAGCCGCCGCACCCGGTCCGCGACATGCACTTCGAGCTACGCGGGCCGGTGGTGGCCCAGCTCCTCGAGGTGTTCGTGGAGGACTGGGCGTTCGCCACCGAGGAGCGCCTCGACGGCATGGCGGGCTGGCAGCCCGACATCACCCCGGCCGGGACCATACTCGCCCGGGGGATCCGCTACGGTCCCGACGACGACGACCTGGGTCGCATCAAGCTGGTGATCGCCGGCGCCCTTGCCGCAGCGCGGCGGAGCGTGCGCGTGATGACGCCCTACTTCCTCCCCGACGACTCCATCTGCCGGAGCCTCGACGTCGCGGCCCTGCGCGGCGTGGAGGTGGACATCGTGCTTCCCGACGAGAACAACCTGACACTCGTGCAGTGGGCGAGCACGGCCCTCCTCTGGCAGGTGCTGGGGCGCGGGTGCCGGGTGTGGCTCTCGCCTCCCCCGTTCGACCACACCAAGCTGATGGTCGTCGACGCATCGTGGGTGCTCTTCGGAAGCGGCAACTGGGACGAGCGGAGCATGCGGCTGAACTTCGAATTCAACGTCGAGGCCCACGACCGCGACCTCGCCACCCGGCTCGATGCCCACGTCGTCGGGACGATCGCCCGCAGCCGGCGAACGACCCTCGTGGAGGTCGACGCGCGGAGCCTGCCGGTCCGGCTCCGCGACGGCATCGCCCGGCTCTTCTCCCCCTACCTGTGAGGCCGCGACCGGTCCGGCCCCCGGCCGGCAGGGCGGCGTGTTGAACGGCGGGGGGTGGCTGTCCTAGAGTCTGCTCGTGCGGCGGGCGTCGGGCCCCGCGGCCACCCGGGGCACCGGCATGACCCAATCCGAATCGGTCGCCATCGAACGGCTCCGCACCATCGGCCGCGAGTTCCACGGCCGCGGCTGGTCGCTGGGCACGAGCAGCAACTACAGTGTGGTGACGTCGCGGCAGCCGCTGGAGTTGCTCATCACCGTGAGTGGGAAGGACAAGTCGGCCCTCGGGCCCGACGACTTCGTCCGCGTCGATGCCTCCGGCCGCCCCTGCGACGGGTCGGGGCGGAAGTCGTCGGCGGAGACGCTGCTCCACTGCACGATCGCCGGCCTCGTACCAGCCGTCGGCGCCATCCTCCACACCCATTCGGTGTGGGCCACGCTCCTCTCCGCTGCGGACGAGGCGGCGGGCCGGGTGCGCATCGCCGGCTACGAAATGCTCAAGGGGCTGGAGGGGATCACAACGCACGACACGGCGGCGGAGATCCCGGTGTTCCCCAACAGCCAGGACATGCCGGTGCTGGCGGCCGCCCTCC
>RFRL01000016.1 GCA_009924545.1 Planctomycetia bacterium
CCGCGACCCGGGAGCGATGGCATTGTTCGGTCCCGAATAGCCGTTGGTCGCGGCATCGGGATCGATCCACGCGTACACCCGACGACCGCCGGCGCTGCCAGGGAGTGCACTACCGTAATTCACCCCATCGGCACCACTCGAGCCCATGATCGACGGTCGGCTGGAAAGCGCGCCGTATTTCGCCACGCTGGGATGGGCCCGACCGGCATCCTCGATGCACAGCAGGGTGTTGGCCGTGCCATCGGTGACGCGCGACATCTTCGGGTTGTCGCAGTTGAGCATGCCACCGACGACCTGGCCGACCCATGCCGCCGAACCGGTGGGCACGGTCCGCTGACCGTAGAGCGGGTCACCGGCAGTGCTCATCACGTCGGCCAGGGCAATGAACATGTAGTCGATGCCGCCGTAGCCGTAGACCGGATCACGGCCGTCGTTGCCCACCGGAGTCGAGGGGCAAACGAAGGTTTCGATCTTCGTCTTGCCCGCCTTCTGGAAGTTGGCATTCGACGGGTCGTCGTAGGTCCGCCCCTTGGCCTTGGTGTGGACCAGCGCGCCCGAGGACGCAGTGAAGTGACCACTGGCGGCGTGGGCGGTGAGACCGTAGGCGGCGACAGGATTGGTGGAATGGTCGAGCAGGTTGTAGACGCTCGTCTGCTCGATGAAGGGCAGGATCTGCGTCGGGGTGGAGTGGATCATGTAGACGGTCGTCGCCGACCCGGTGGAGTCGCACTGACCGGGATTGGGCAACGCCTTGTAGCTCGACTCGTAGTTGTGCACGCCCAGGCCGATCTGCTTCATGTTGTTGAAGCACTGGCTGCGGCGGGCTGCCTCGCGGGCCGCCTGGACGGCCGGCAGGAGCAGGCCGACGAGGGTGCCGATGATGGCGATGACGACCAGCAACTCAACGAGCGTGAACGCCCGACGGAAGCTGGACGGGAGGGAATGACGCATGGGATGACCTCGGAAGGGATGGCCGGTTCGGCCGGAAGGCCGCCGGAAGTTGGAAAAAACGACCGCTTCGAATCAACCACCCATGAGCCCTCGTTCAAGGGTCCAGAAGCAGCTGACGAGTGCTGAACTTATGGATGCTTGGTCACTGAGCCATGAGCCGGCGGCGAGAAACATGTGAGTAATCGATGAGAATTCAGTGAGTCCCACATCGATCCCACACAATCCTCTGGCTAGTTCCCATTTCGCCTCGCCATCCGGAACCCTGCTGCCGGGCCGTGGGGCCGCGGGAATTGCAAAACCTTCCCCTCATGGGACACTCACCCGCCATCGAGAACCGGCTGCGAACCTTCCCGGACCCATACGGCACGCCCGCCCGGAGCTTCTCTCATGCCGACCACCCCGGCCTTTCGTGACCGACCTGTCCGCACCGCCATCGTCGGTCTTGGGTTCGGCGCCGAGTTCATCCCCATCCACCAGCGCCATCCCCACGCCCAACTCGTGGCGATCTGCCAGCGCTCACGGGAAAAACTCGACCAGGTTGGCGACCGGTACGGCGTGGAGCGGCGCTCCACCAGCTATGCCGAGGTGCTCAGGGATCCCGACATCGACGCCGTCCACATCAACTCGCCGATTCCCGACCATGCTCCGATGTCGATCGCGGCACTGGAGGCTGGCAAGCACGTGATGTGCACCGTGCCGATGGCCACGAGCATCGACGATTGCCGGCGGATCATCGACCTGTGCGACCGCACCGGGCTGCGCTACATGATGGCGGAGACGGTTGTCTACGCGCGGGAATTCCTCTTCATCAAGGAGATGGCCGATCGCGGCGAGCTGGGGCGGATCCAGTTCCTCCAGGCCAGCCACCAGCAAGACATGGACGGCTGGCCCGACTACTGGCCGGGGTTGCCGCCGATGCACTACGCCACCCACTGCGTGGGTCCGTGCCTGGCCCTGGAAAGGAAGGATGCCGAGGAGGTGAGCTGCTTCGGTTCGGGGCGGATCCGCGACGAGCTGATCGCGCGTTACGGCTCGCCGTTCGCGATCGAGACCGCGCACGTCAAGCTCCACCACAGCGATGTCGTGGCGCGGATCGTCCGCTCGCTGTTCGACACCGCGCGGCAATACCGCGAGAGCTTTGACGTGTACGGGTCGAAAAAGAGCTTCGAGTGGCAACTCGTCGAGGGGGAGGAGCCGGTGCTCCACACCGCCAAGAAGCCGGAGCCCGAGATCCCTGCCCGGGTGCCGGTGCCCGATTTCGCCCACCGCCTCCCCGAGCCGATCCGCCGCTTCACCACCGGCGGTGTCTATGACGCCGACGATCACCAGCATCTCTCGTTCACGCAGGGGGGCGGCCACGGCGGGAGCCACCCGCACCTCGTGCACGAGTTCGTTTCGGCACTGGTCGAGGGGCGCGAGCCTTATCCCAATGCCCGGCAGAGCGCCAACTGGACCTGCACCGGCCTCCTCGCCCACGAGTCGGGGATGGCCGGCGGGGTGATCAAGAAGCTGCCGGAGTGGACGCTCAGTTCGTGAAGGGTTCCTGAAGGCGGGCCGGGCGCCATGGTCCGCATGGCGGATGGGCGGAGTTCCGGTGCCGGGGAACGTGGCGTCTGCCGGCGACGCGACACGGAGTATCATGGGACACCCGGTCCGTGGGTCCACGGGCCACGGAGAGCCCGCGATGCGCTTCCAGTCCCTGTGGTCGGTGTGTTTGTCGGTGGTCCTGCTCGTTCCCGGAGTGGCCGCCGCGGCGGCCGACACCGCAGCGCCGCTGCGGGTGCTGTTCCTCGGCGACCAAGGGCACCACACGCCGGCCGACCGCTTCCGGCAACTCCAGCCGGTCCTCGCCCCGCGGGGGATCGAGCTGGTCTACACGGAGCGGCTGGAGGACCTCGATCCAGCCGTGCTCGCCGCCTACGACGTCCTCGCCGTCTATGCCAACATCGACGAGCTGCCCCCGGCCGCCGAGGCGGCCCTCCTCGATTTCGTCCGCGGTGGCAAGGGACTCGTCCCGCTCCACTGCGCCAGCTATTGCTTCAGGAATTCTCCCGCCTGGATCGACCTGGTGGGGGCCCAGTTCCAGAAACACGGAGCGGGTGAGTTCCGCACCGAGTCGGTCGCCCCCGACCATCCGGTGATGCGCGGCTTCCAGGGGTTCGCCAGCTACGACGAGACCTACGTCCACACCCGGCACAACCCGCGCGGCCGGACCGTGCTCGAGGAGCGCGTCGAGGGGGACCACTGCGAGCCCTGGACCTGGGTCCGCAGCGAGGGGCAGGGGCGCGTCTTCTACACCGCCTGGGGCCACGACGAGCGCACCTGGGCCCACCCCGGCTTCCACAATCTCGTGGAGCGCGGCATCCGCTTCGCCGCCGGGGGCGACCCGGCCGCCGCCGGTCCCTACGTCGATCATCCGCGGATGACGAAGCTTCCGGCCGAGCTCGCTCCCTTCTCCTACGAATCGGCCAAGGTGCCGTTCTACGATCCCGATGCGGCGCAGTGGGGCAAGCAGCTCGAACCGAAGACGACGATGCAGCAACCGCTCGAGCCGGCAGAATCGCTCCGCCACGCGATCACTCCCGAGGGCTTCCGCGTCGACCTGTTCGCCGCCGAGCCGCTCCTCGAGGCCAAGCCCCTGGCCATCGCCTTCGACGCGGCGGGGCGGCTGTTCGTGGCCGAGAGCGTCGACTACCCCAACGACATCGTCCTCCCGGGCGAGGGGGCGGGCCGCGACCGGATCGTGATGCTCACCGACGGTGACGGCGACGGCACGGCCGACACGCGCACCGTCTACGCGGAGGGGCTCTCCATCCCCACCAGCCTCCTCCACCATGACGGCGGGTTCATCGTCGCCCAGGCACCGACGATGCTCTACCTCAAGGACGCCGACGGCGACGGCACG
Source organism: Planctomycetia bacterium (assembly GCA_009924545.1). Lineage (GTDB taxonomy): Bacteria > Planctomycetota > Planctomycetia > Pirellulales > UBA1268 > F1-20-MAGs016. The sequence continues at coordinate 3,857 of RFRL01000016.1, forward strand.
GCGGAGATCCGCCGCGAGCTGTTCTCCGGATGGGGCACGCGCGACACCCATTCCGGCCCCAGCAGCCTCGCCTGGGGCTTCGACGGCTGGGTCTACGGGATGGTCGGCTACTCCGGCTTCGAGGGGCAGGTGGGCGGCGAGAAGCACCGCTTCGGGCAGGGCTTCTTCCGCTTCCTTCCCGACGGGTCGAAGCTCGAGTTCCTCCGCAGCACCAACAACAACTCCTGGGGTTTCGGTTTCAGCGAGGAGGGGCTGGTCTTCGGTTCGACGGCCAACGGCAACCCCAGCGAGCACATGCCGCTGCCGGCCCGGGTCTATGAGCGCGTCCGCGGCTGGAGCGCCACCACCCTCGGCGGCATCGCCGGCACCCCGAAGATGGAGCTCGCGCCGCGCGGCGACGGGCTGGCGCCGATCCGCCAGGTCGATCACCACGGCAGGTTCACTGCCGCCGCCGGCCACCGGCTCTACACGGCGCGGGCTTTCCCGCCGGAATACTGGAACCGCGCCGCCTTCGTCTGTGAACCGACCGGGCACGTCGTCGCCACGTTCCAGCTGCAGCCGGTGGGGGCGGGCTTCCGCAGCCGGATGGCCTGGGATCTCCTCGCCAGCGACGACGAGTGGACGGCGCCCATCCAGGCCGAGGTCGGCCCCGACGGCCGCGTGTGGGTCATCGACTGGTACAACTACATCGTCCAGCACAACCCCACGCCGGCCGGCTTCGAGAACGGCAAAGGCAACGCCTACCAGACGCCGCTCCGCGACAAGACGCACGGGCGGATCTGGCGCGTGGGGCCGGATGCCGGCCCGGCCGAGAGGCACGATCCGGCCGCGCTCGATCCGGCCGGGCTCGTCGCGCTGCTCGGGGCCGACAACATGTTTTGGCGGGAGCGGGCCCAGTGCCAGTTGGTGGCCCGGGCGGCCCAACGCTCCGACGGTGGCCGCGACGTGGTGCCGGGTCTGGTGGCGCTGGTGAAAAACCGTGCGGTCGACGCCATCGGACTCGATCCGGCGGCGATCCACGCCCTGTGGACGCTGCGTGCCTTGGGGGCTTTCGGCCCCGGCGGTGATCTCGCGGCGCTCGATGCGGCGCGGGGGGCGCTCGAGCACCCCTCCGCCGGCGTGCGTCTCAATGCCATTCGCGTCCTGCCGCGCGACGAGGCGACGCTCACGGCCATCGACCGGGCCGGTGTCGGTGCCGATGCCGTGCCCGTGGTGCGCTTGGCGGTGCTCGAGGCGCTCTCGGAGTGTCCGCCGTCGGCTCTCGCGGCGCGGCTCGTGGGCCGGCTCCTCGACGATCCGACGACGCTCGCCGATCCGATCCTCGCCGATGCGGCCACCGCGGCCGCGGCGGTGCACGCGGCCGGCGTGCTCCCGTCGTTGATCACCCCCGGGGCGCGTGCCGCGGCGCTGGTGCCCGCCGCGCTCGTGCCCGTGGCAGTGCTCGTGGGGCCCGAGGAGGCGGCGCTTGCCGCGCCTCCCGCGCCGCAGCGGCTCGCGCTCATCGAACGGGTCAGCGAACACGTTGCCCGCGGCGCCGATGCGGCGGTCGTCAACCGGCTCGTGGTGGGCCTCGACGGCGCTGATCCCCTGGTCGCCGGTGCCAGCCTGGCGGGTTTGGCCCGGGGCTGGCCGCGCGGCACGGCGCTGGAGTTCGCCCCGGCCGCCAGCGCGGCCATCAGCCGGCTGGTGGAGCGGCTCCCGCCGGCGGCGCAGGGGCAACTGGTGACGTTCGTGCAGCGCACCGGCAGCACCGTCCTCGACGCCCATGTCGGCACGATCAGCCAGGCGCTCTTCGCCCAACTCGACTCCACGGCCGGCGACGCCCAGCGCGGGGCGGCCGCGGAGCGACTGGTCGCCCTGCGCCCCGCCGACATGGAGGTGGTCGAGCAGGTGCTCGGCCGGACTGGCGGCAAGACGAGTCCGGAACTGGCTTCGCTCCTGGTCACGGCCGTGGGCCGCTCGCAGGCGCCCGAGGCGGTGCCCGCACTCCTCGACCTGCTCCCCACGTTCACTCCCACCGTCCGCGAGGCGGCGGTGCGGGCGGTGCTCTCGGGGCGCGACGGCGCCCAGCGGATCGTGGAGCGAATGGAAGCGGGGGCCCTGGCTGCCGGCGACCTGCCGCTGGTGGAGCGGAGCAAGCTTTCCGAGCACCCCGACCGGCGGTTCCGCGACCGGGCGCGGAAGGCGCTGGCGAAAGCGGGCGGCCTCCCCGACGCCGATCGGCAGAAGGTGATCGACGCCGTGCTGCCGGTGGTCCGTGCCGGGGGTGACGCTGCCCGCGGCAAGGGGCTCTTCGCCCAGCAGTGCGCCAAGTGCCACCGGCATTCGGGCGAGGGAGGGCAGGTGGGGCCTGACCTGACCGGGATGGCGGTCCACCCGCCGGAGGAACTGCTCATCCACATTCTCGACCCGAACCGTTCGGTGGAGGGCAACTACCGCGCCTACACCGTGGCCACCGACGACGGCCGGGTGGTGACCGGGTTGCTGGCGGCCGAGAGCCGCACGGCACTGGAGATCGTCGATGCCGAGGGGAAGCGGCATCCGATCCAGCGCGACGAAATCGAGGCCTTCCAGCCCTCGCCCAACTCACTCATGCCGGTGGGCTTCGAAAGGCAGATTCCGCCGGCGGGTCTCGCCGACCTGCTCGCGTTCCTCACCGCACGCGGCAAGTTCCTCCCCCTGCCGCTGGAGAAGGTGGCCACCGCGGTGAGCACGCGGGGGCTGTTCTACGACGCCGGCAACGCCGCGGAACGGCTCGTGTTCCCCGATTGGTCGCCGAAAACGTTCGCCGGCGTGCCCTACCACCTCGTCGATCCGCAGGGAGACACGATCCCCAACATCGTCATGCTCCACGGACCGCTCGGCTACCTGCCGCCGAAGATGCCGCAGTCGGTGTCGGTGCCGGTGGGGGGCGCGGTGCGCGCGATCCATCTGCTCGGCGGGGTTTCCGGCTGGGGCTTCCCGGCGATCGGCAAGGGCTCGACGAGCATGATCGTCCGGTTGGTGTATGCCGACGGCACCACCGAGGACCACGCGCTGGTCAACGGTGAGCACCTCGCCGACTACATCCGACGCATCGACGTGCCGCAGAGCACGTTCGCCGCCGATCTGGCCGGCCGTCAGATGCGCACGGTGCGCGTCGAGCCGCGCAAGGCCGATCCGATCGCCCGGCTGGAACTGGTGAAAGGCAAGGACGACACGGCGCCGATCGTGATGGCGATCACGGTGGAGTCGCCGTGATCGCGCGGTGAACGACGGCCCGGCCGGTCAGCGCACCTCGAGCAGCTCGACCAAGAAGTGCAGCGTGGCGTCCGGGGGGATCACCGGAGGGGCACCGCGCTTGCCGTAGCCGAGCTTGGCGGGAATGAGCAGTTCGATCATTCCCCCCTTGCCCACCAGCTGCATCCCCTCGGTCCAACCAGGGATCACGCCCGACAGGGGAAACTCGATCGATTCGCGCCGCTTGTAGGAACTGTCGAACACCTTGCCGTCGTCGAGCCATCCGTGGTAGTGGACCTTGACGGTGCTGCTCGACTTCGGGGCGATGCCGCTGCCCTTCCGCAGGATCCGGTACTGCAGGCCCGACGCCGTGGCGGTGAACGTCTTGGCGGCGTCGGTGTCGATCGCGCCGGCCCCCTCGGGGAGTGTCGGGTGGGGAACGTCGGCGTCGGCAGCGTGCACGGTGATCTCCGGAAGCAGGAACAGGGCGGCCAGAAGGAGGCAGGAGAGAAAGCGCATGGCGGAGCTCCGCGGGTGCCGCGGGCGACCGGTCCCCGGACGGGAACCTCGGCCATCCCTGGCGGCAGGAGTATAGCAGCGGGCACCCCGCGGCACGGGCCGGCTGGCACGAGCGGACCGCCGGACCCTCGGGCCCAGCCTGCTAGCGCCGGGCCATGAGGGCCTCGATCGCGTCGGCCTCGATGGGCACGTGGCTGCACAGGTCGACCGGCCCGGCGGCGGTCACCAGGATGTCGTTTTCCAGCCGCACCCCGATCCCTTCGGCGGGGATGTAGATTCCCGGTTCCACTGTGACGATCCAGCCGGCGGCGAAGGGACCGTCCTGGGGGGCGAGGTCGTGGACACCCAGCCCGAGGGAATGGCCCAGTCCGTGCATGAAATACGTGCGGCAGGCCGGTTCCTCGGCGCTGTCGGCCGCGCGCTGCGCGGGGTTGATCAGCCCCAACCCCACCAGTTCGTCGGCCATGTCGACCTGCGCGGCGCGCTTCCAGTCGCGGATCCGCGTCCCCACGGTGGTCCGGGCGATGGCCCGGTCGAGGACGCGTTTCACGGCGTCGTACACCGCCCGCTGCCGGGGGTCGAAACGGCCGCTCACCGGGTAGGTGCGCGTCAGGTCGGCAGCGTAGTTGGCGTAGCTGGCCCCGACGTCGATGAGGACGAGGTCGCCCGCGAGGCACTCCGCGTGGTTGTCGAGGTAGTGGAGGACGCAGGCGTTCTTCCCGGAACCGATGATCGGTTCGTAGGCCATCCGCGCCCGGCGCCGCGTGAACTCGGCGAGCAGTTCCGCTTCGAGTTCGTATTCCATGACGCCGGGGCGGAGGGTGGTCAGGACGCGCTCCAGGCCCGCCGCGGTGATGTCGATCGCCCGGCGGACGAGATCGGTCTCCGCGTCGGCCTTCACCGCGCGGAGGGAGCGCACGAGCGGCTGGAGACGCTCGTACCGGTGGAGCGGGTAGCGGTGCATGATCCGCCGCGCCAACCGCAGGTCGCGCGGCTCAATCTCGGTGCTGCTCCGCTCGTGCTCGTTGGAGTCGATCCACACCCGGTCGCAGTCGCAGAGAAGACCGTGGAGGATGGCCGGCAGGTCGGCGAGCCAGCGGACACGCGGGATCCCCGACACGGCGGTGGCGCGCTCCTTGGTGAGCTTGTCTCCCTCCCACGTCGCCAGCAATTCGTTGGGCTGGCGCAGGAAAAGGATCTCGCGCTGCGCCGGATCGATGGCGTCCGGGGCGAGCACCAGCACGCTCTCCTCCTGCTCGATCCCCGTGAGCCAGAAGAGGTCGGCCGCCGGGGAGAGGCGCAGCGTGCCATCGCCGTTGGTGGGGAGGACGTCGGCGGCGTGGACGATCGCCACGCTCCGCGGGGGCAGGAGACGGCGGAGGCGGTCGCGGTTGCCGGCGAACAGACCGGGGTCGACAGGCGCGTGCCGCATGGACGGTCTCCGGGGCTTTTGCGGTTGGGCGGCGTGCCCTGCCGGCGGCCGGAATCGTACCAGGGAGCGGCGCCCGCCCGCCGTGAGGCGGAGGGCGGGCCGGGGGTCAGGCCGCGAGCCCTCTCAGCGATATGCCGGGTAGTAGGGCTGCGCCGTCTGCTGCGGGTAGGTCGGCTGCTGGGGGTAGGCAGGCTGGTAGAGCTGTTGCGGGGGCTGTTGGTACGCCGGCTGGCTGGTCGCCGCTTGGGGGACGCCCCCCTGCGCCGCCAACTGCGCCGCCGCCCGCCGCGCCTCCAGCTCCACTTTCTGCCCCACGACCGCGGCCCGGTCGGCGTTGAAGGAGAACGACGGCAGTCCGTTGACCCAGCGGATGGAGAGCACGCCGGTGGCGAGGAGGATCGGCACGAGGAGCAGGAGGAGGCGCGAACCCCAGCGGCTGGTGGCCACCTGCTGCACGGGGGCCGGCATGCCCATCGTGGCCAGGCCGATGGCCTGCTGGGTGACGGACTTCTTCGATGATTTGCGGCTGGCCATTGGGGGATCTCCGAGTGAGGGTCCGGGGCTTGCATCGGCCGGGCAGGCACGGTGATTGAGCCCGCACTGTCCGGCGCCGCAGGCTCTACCAAGAAGGGCCCCTGCAAGGCCAGTGATGCTTGCCCAGCCTGTGAACGGCCCGGGCACAGCCGGTGGAGGTGGCAGCACCCGGCCGGGACGCGAGCGGAGGAGAACCCGGACGGGACGCCCGCCACGCGGGTGGGGCGGGGTCAGGCCAGCACGGTGGCGATTGGCTTCCCGCCGCCGCCGATCTTGAAGGGGCGGCCGTTGGGGGCGAAGAACTCCCGCTCGTAGGGCAGCCCCGCTGCCGCGGCGATCGTGGTATTGAAGTCGGCCACGCTCACCCCGTCGGCCGCCGGTGAGTGGCCGCGCTCGTCGCTCGCCCCGTGGACCACGCCGCCGCGGATCCCCTTCCCGGCCAGCACCGCGGAGAAGACGGCGGGATGGTGGTCGCGGCCGGCATTCTCGTTGATCCGTGGCGAGCGGCCGAACTCCGAAACGAGGACCACCAGCGTCGAGGCGAGCAGACCCCGGTCGGCCAGATCGTCGAGGAGCGTCGCCATCGCGGCGTCGAGCTGGGCCGCTTTCGCCGGCAACTCGGCGAACAGCTCGCGGTGCATGTCCCAGCCGCCGAACTCCACCTCCACGAAGCGCACCCCCGCCTCCACGAGGCGCCGGGCGAGGAGGCAGCCCTGCGCGAACGGCGTGTCGCCGTAGCGGCTGCGGACCGCCGCCGGTTCGCGCGACAGGTCGAAGGCCGCCAGGTCGTCACTGCCCAGGAGCCGGATCGCCTCGGCGACCATCTGGTTGTAGGCCTCGACCTGGGGGCCGGCGTAGGCGCGGCGGAAGTCGCGGTCGATGCGGTCGGCCAGCGCCAGGCGGCGCTCGAAGTTGGTCTGCGAGAGGTAGGCGGGGCGGCGCGTGTTCTCCAGGCCGAGCCGGGGATCGGCCACCGGCACCGGGGAGAGCTTGGGATCGAGGAACCCCGCCCCGGGATGCTCGTTGCCGTTGCCCACGAGCACGTACCCCGGCAGTTCGCGGCTCTTCTTCCCGGCGGCGTGCAGGGCCCAGGCTCCCAGCGCCGGGTGCTGGATGCTCCCTAGCGGCGCGTAGGCGGTGCGCATCGTGTAAATGCCCTGCTCGTGGGCCCCGGTCTCGGTGGAGAGGCTGCGCACCACCGCCAACCGGTCGGCGCGGGCGGCGAGCCTGGTCATGCTGCCACCGAACGACACCCCTGGCACCGCCGTCTGGATGACCTCGGTTTCCCCCTGTTCGTCGCGGCCCGGCTTGGGATCGAAGGTGTCGATGTGGCTCAGGGCCCCCTTCATGAACAGGCAGATGACGTTGCCGAAGTCAGCGGCCGGCGGCGCGGCGCCGGCAGTGCCCGTGACGGCACCGGCAACGGCGTCGAGGATCGCCACGCCGAGGCCGGCGCGGGCGGCCCCGGCGAGGAGATGGCGGCGGCTGTGGCAGTCGTCGAACGCGGGGCAGGGGGTCATGTCGGGGTCACTCGGGAGGGTTCACGGAACCGGGCCACGTGCAACGGCCGCATGGACCGGTCGACGGGCACCGGTCACTGGATGAAAAGGAATTCGCGCGTGTTGAGCAGGGCCCAGATCACGTTGCCGACGCCTGTCGCCGGGGTCTCGGCGGAGGTGATCTCCTGGATGGCGAACTGCCGGTCCTCGGCGCTGGGCCGGTGGGAGAGGATGGCGAGGAAGATCACGTCCACCGCGCGCCGTGGATCGTCCGCCATCACCTCGGTGTGGAGGGCGCTGCCACGCTCGAGCATGGCATGGGTGATCGATCCGTTGAACATGGCGAGGATCTGGGGGATCGTGGCCACAGTCCGCCCCCCCTCGATGCTCTCCCGGTCGCTTTGGCCGAATTGGCGGAGGAAGTGCCCCAGCGGCAGCGGCGTGGGCAGTTCGCTCGCCCGGGCGAGGACCTGCCCGTGGTAGCCGTACTCCTTGACGAGTTGGAGGCGCGTCTGCCGCGGTCCGAAGGCGGCGACGAAGCGCTGGTAGGCTTCCTGGGCCTGGGCGAGCGTCACCTTCCCGCGGGTCAGATCGAGCTCCGCCGCGGCGGCGAACTCCTCGGTCCGCGGCCGCTGGTAATCCTCGGGATCGGTGGCCACGAGGGTCAGGATCGAATCCCACAACTGCTCCGCCGTCATCCGCTTGAGGGCCGGTCCGGTGAAGGCGAACGGTGAGTCGACGGTGGGGTCGTGGGGCACCGCGCGGCGGGCGAACGTGGCGGTGGAGACGAGCACGCGCAGGTACTCGCGCAGATCGAAGTCGAGGTCGAGCACCAGATCGGTGAGGTGCTCGAGCAGTTCCGGGTGCGACGGCGGGTTGGCCGCGCGGAAGTCGTCGACCGGGTTCACCAGGCCGACCCCCATCACCTTCTTCCACAGCCGGTTGGCGATCGTGCGGGCGAACTGCCGGTTGTCGCGCGCCGTGAGCCAGGCGGCGAAGTGTTCCCGGCCGTCGGCCCCCGCGGCGCCACTGGGCACCTCCCCCCACAGGACCCGCGGGGCGACGACGTCGAGCGGCTTGGCGTCGTCGTACTTGTAGTCGTGGGGGAGGGCGAGCGCCGCGGTGTGGTGGCTGACGATCGTGCCGTTGGCCTGCAGGAACTGGAGGAACTGATTGTCGACCTTGCCGTCGCGGGCCGAGCGGCGTGCCTCAGCCATCAGGCCACGGACACTGCGCACGACCGGGTCGGTCAACGCCTGGCGCCGCTGTTCCTTGGGGAGTTTTCCGCCGGCACCGGCCTGCGTACCGGCGGTGAAGGCGGCCAGTTCGTAGAACTGGTGCTGGGTCCAGGAATCGAACGGATGGTCGTGGCACTGGGCGCAGCCGATCTGCGTACCGAGGAACACGCGCACCGTGTTGTCGACGTAGGGAAGAGGCATCCCCTGGTCGCGGAGTTGGAAGCCGACGGCCGGGTTCTCCCAGGTCTTCCCGTCGGCGGTGAGCATCTCGCGCACCCACTCGTCGAACGGGCGGTTGGCGGCGATCGAGCGCTTCACCCAGTCGAGGTAGGGCTCGCAGTAGAGGTTTTTCTGCGGCCGTTCCGTGAGCCGGAGGATGTCGGCCCAGTAGTTGTAGAGGTGGCTGACGTAGTCGGGGCTCTCCAGGAGCCGGTCGACCAGTTCGGCACGCTTGTCGGCCGCGCGGTCGTCGAAGAAGGTCACCGTTTCTTCGTGGGTGGGGATGCGCCCGCCGAGCTCCAGATACATGCGCCGCACGTAGCGCGCGTCGTCGAGCGCGCGGCTCCCCTCCAGGCCGCGCTCCTGCCAACCCGCCTCCACCAGCCGGTCGATGGCGGCCGCGGCGGCCGCCACGGTCGCGCGGCGGCTGCGGTCGACGGGGGCCACGACCAGGTTCGTCGTCGCCGGGGCGTCGGTCACCGCCGGGGGAAGCCGCCCCTGCGCGGCCGCGGCCCGCCGCCGCGCCGGGACGCGCTTCTCCGCCGCACCCGCCCCGACCGCCAGCCCCGCCAGGATCCCGACCACGGCCAGGGTCAGGATCGCGGTCCGTCCCCGCTGCGTGTGTGGACGTGGGCGGACGAACATGGTGGCGGCTCCGGGTGGCGGTGCGGGATCGGGGTGGCGAATCGTCCACGGACGACGGCGCTTCACGGGCTCCGGTCTGCGGCTCAGTTCTTCGGCTTGTTACCGGCCTTGAACTCCTCGAGCGACACCTTTTTGTCGCCATTGCTGTCGAGGCGGCCGAAGCGCTTGTCGGCGTTCTCCAGTTGCTTGTCCTTGAGATTCGCCTTGAACTCGTCGAGGGAGAGGAACCCGTCGCCGTTGGTGTCTTTGCGCTTGAAGGTCTTCTCCGGATCGGGGGCCTTCTTGCCCTGCGCGGCTGCGGGCAGGGCGACGGTGGCGAGGGCGGCGACCAGGGCCAGACGGGGCAGCCAGGCGACGAGTTTCATGGAACGGGATCCTCGGGACATGCGAATGGGTGAAACGGGGGCCGACAGTTTCCAACGTCCCCGTCGCCGCCAGGTTGCGGTGCGGGGGATTCCCATTTCCGATTGTCGCCTGCCGTGCCGGGCGCTCACAACCCTGGTTTTGCCGAGCGTCACCGGGCAAAAGCCCGCCGCAGCCGCCGGAGGGCCTCCTCCAGCCGGGGCGTGGGACAGGCCATGTTGAGCCGCACGAACCCCGGCGCCCCGAAGTCCCTGCCGTCGGAGGTGCCCAGGCCGGCTGCCTCGCAGGCCGCCTGGGGGTCGGCCACGCCGGTGCCCCGGCAGTCGATCCACACCAGGTAGGTGGCCTGTGGCGGGATGCTGGCCAAGCCGGGGATCGTGGCCACCGAATCCATCACCATCTGGCGGTGCGCGCGGAGCACTGCCACCAAGCGCTGGCGCCACGCTTCGCCGTGGCGCCACGCGGCCTCGGCGGCGGCGTAGCCCAGGGAGTTGACCATCGGCAACAGCCCGCCCCCCGCCGCCCGCCAGCGACGCCGTTGATCGGGGTCGGGCACGATCGCCGCGGCACAGCACAACCCGGCGACGTTCCAGGTCTTCGACGGCGCCACCAGCGTGATCGCCCGGCGCGCCGCCGGATGGTCGAGGCTGGCGAAGGGCAGGTGCCGCGGGCCGCCGACGTCGTCGTCGAGGAGGAGGTCGGACCAGATCTCGTCGCTGATCACCGTCAGGTCGTGCCGGTCGGCGAGATCGGCGATGCGGAGGAGGTCGGCAGCGGAAAACACCGTCCCAGTAGGATTGTGGGGATGGCACAGCCAGATGAGCCGTGTTCGCGGCGACACCGCCGCGGCGAGGGCGTCGTGGTCGATCACCCACCGGTCGCCGGCGGCGACCAGTGGCACGCGCGTGAGCTTCCGGCCGGCCGCCCCGGGCAGGTTGAGGAACGGCGGATAGACCGGGGTGAAGGAGATGATCTCGTCGTCGGCCGCGGCCAGGAGCCGGGCGGTCACCGCCAGCCCCGGCACCACCCCGGTGATCCCCCTGACGTGGTCCGGATCGATGGCGAAGCCGTGGCGCCGCAGGAGGTGGGCGGCGAGGCTCGGGGCGAAGCCGGGAGGGTCGTCGGTGTAGCCGAAGACGCCGTGTTCGACGCGCTCGTGGAGCGCTGCCAGCACCGCCGGGTCGGTGCGGAAGTCCATGTCGGCCACCCACACCGGGATCACGTCCCGCCCGGCCCACCGGTCCCACTTCTCGGAGCCGGTCCCGTGGCGCTCCGGGCAAGCGGAGAAAAGAGGGTCGATCATGGCGTGCCGCGCCCGCTCGGGTGGGAGCCCGGGCAAGCGGAGAAAAGAGGGTCGATCATGGGAAGGCCGGGCTCGGTTCGCCGCGGGTGGGCTGGGCCCCGGGATGGGGGTGGGGAAAAATCGTTGTAACAGATCGCGCGCCCCACCGTGATCAGGGCAGGCACGTGCCCGCGGCCCTGAGTTCGCCACGAATCGAGGACAGGACATGGATCCGCCCGGCGACAGGCAGCGGTGGGTGCTGGGGCTCGTCGCCACCCACGAACGGGCCCTGCTGCGCTACGCCACGCGGCTCCTCGGCGATGCCGATCGGGCCTGCGATGCGGTGCAGCACGCGTTCGTGGAGTTGTGTGCCCAGTCGCCCGCCGCGCTCGACGGCAAGGCCGTGCCCTGGCTGTACCGCGTGTGCCGCAACCGGGCCATCGACCTGCTCCGCCAGGCGGGCCGGGAGCGCGGTCTCGATGAAGTCCATCCGGAGGCAGGACCCATGCGCACCACCGCCGAACCGGTCACCCGCGAGGCCGATCCTGCCGCCCGGGTGGAGTCGGCTGATCTGGTCGGCCATCTCCGGGCCCTGATCGCCAAACTGCCCCGCCTCCAGGCCGAGACACTCGATCTCTGGTCGGCCGGCCTCTCCTACCGGGAGATCGCCACCGTCACCGGCAAGACCGAAGGCCATGTCCGCGTTCTCGCCCACCGTGGCCTCTCCACACTGCGGGCGCATCCACTCATCCGCGACCTGCTCGCTTCGTCCATCACCGTCTCTCCTGCCACCGTCGAGGTGCACCGATGAATGCCGACGACACCCGACCCGATCCCCGCGCCGTGGATCATGAAGCGATCGATCCCCGTGAGCGGGAGGCGAGCCTGCTGACCGCCCTGGCGCTGGGCGAACTCTCCGGCGACGAGCGCGAGGCGGTCGCCACTCGCTTGCAGGCTGCCGACGCCGCCGACACCCGCCGGCAGGTGGAGGAGGTGCGGGCGCTCGCGACGGTGCTGCGCGGCATCGCCGCTGACGGTCAGCCCACGCCGGTGACCGGCACGGCCTCGATCCGGGAGGCGGTGGAGGCAGCGCTCGCGGCTGCGGCACCGGGTGCCCCGCCCGAGGCGCGCGGTGGTTGGCCAGCGCGCCGTCTGACGGGGCTCCTGGCCTGCGGAGCCCTGGTCGCGAGCCTCGCCCTGGTGATGGTCGTCGACCGGTCGCGGGAGGGGCGGGAAGTGGCCCGGGTCTCGGCCCCAGCGCGCAGCGACCGGCTGGCCGAGGTCACTGAGGTCGCCGAGGTCGAGGATTTCGCGGTGGTCACCGGCGGTGAGGCGCAGGTGACCGCGGGGGGCAGTGGTTACGTGGCTGCACCGGCCCCTGCCAGCGGCCCCCATCCCGGCGGCGTGACATTGTTGTATGATCCGCGCCCCACGAGCCCGGACCCCCAGGACATGCCCGCCGCCATGTCCGATGAGGCCGCGCCTCCGTTGCCTGTCGAAGTGGCGCGCCGTGCAGGCACGGTCGCCGGGCTGCCGGGCTTGCGGGGCGCTATCGAACGCGAGTTTGTTCGCGAGGCTGAGGCCGGCAAACAGCTGGACTTGAACCGTGCCCCGTTCGCCGGTCGGCCGGGGCCAGCGGCCGATGCGCTGTCGTCGTTCGAACTGCGTCTCCATTCCCGTGAAAGCTTGGTGCGGGAGCGCTACGCCCAGTTCGTGGAAAACCCCTTCGAGGATCCTGCCACGGCACCGTTGTCCACGTTTTCGATCGACGTCGACACCGCCTCCTACACGATCCTCCGCCGCTTCCTCACCGGCGGGCAGCGCCCTCCGCCCGACGCGGTGCGCCTCGAGGAGATGCTCAACTACTTCCGCTACGCCGATCCCGCGCCGGCGGCCGACGGCGACCCGTTCGCGGTCCGCCTGGAAACGGCCGACTGCCCGTGGCGGCCCGGTCACCGGCTGCTGCGGGTGGGGATCAAGGGGCGCGAGATCGAAGCCGCGACGCGCCCCGCCGGCAATCTCGTGTTCCTCGTCGACGTGTCGGGCTCGATGGCCGATCCCGACAAGCTGCCCCTGGTGAAGCAGGCCCTCACACTCCTCGTCGACCAGCTCCGCGAGGAGGACCGGGTGTCGATCGTCACCTACGCCGGCGACGCCGGTCTCAAGCTCCCCGCCACCGGCGGCCACCGGGCGGCGGAGATCCGCGCCGTCATCGACCAGCTCGGGGCGGGCGGCTCGACGCACGGCAGCGCCGGCATCGAGCTGGCCTACGACGAGGCGCGGAAGCACTTCATCGCCGGGGGTGTCAACCGGGTGATCCTCTGCACCGACGGCGATCTCAACGTCGGCATCACCGACGACGGGCAGCTGGTGAAGCTCATCCGCCAGCGCGCCGCGGAGGGCACGTTCCTCACCGTCCTCGGCTTCGGCCGGGGCAATCTCCAGGACGAGAAGATGGAGAAGCTCGCCGACAACGGCAACGGCCTGTATGCCTACGTCGACTCGGTGCGCGAGGCGCGGAAGGTGCTCGTCGAGCAGCTCACCGGCTCCACGGTGACGATCGCCAAGGACGTGAAGATCCAGGTGGAGTTCAATCCGGCCCAGGTCGCCTCCTACCGGCTGCTGGGCTACGAGAACCGTGTCCTGGCGGCACGGGACTTCGCCGACGACACCCGCGATGCCGGCGAGATCGGGGCGGGGCATGGGGTGACGGCGCTCTACGAATGGGTCCCGGCGGCGGCCGGCGGTGGCCCGCTCCCCGAACTCAAGTACCAGTCGCGGCCGGCGCCGTCGCGACCCGCGGTGGCAGGGCCGGCGTCTCGCGAACTGCTGACGCTCAAGCTCCGCTTCAAGGAGCCGGCGGGGAGCGAGAGCGTGCTCCGGGAGATTCCCCTCGTCGATGCGGGCGGGTCGTTCGAGTCGGCCTCCGACGACCTGCGCTTCGCCGCCGCCGTGGCCGCCTTCGGGATGCTCCTCCGCTCGAGCGACCATGCCGGCACGGCGACGCTGCCGCTGGTGGCCCGGATCGCCGGCGACGCCCTGGGCACCGATCCCGGTGGGCTGCGGGCGGAGTTCCTCGATCTCGTGCGGGCCGCCGCTGCGGTGCTGCCGCCGGCGCACCAGTGAGGTTGCGCCCCACATCGGGAGTGGGGCTCCGCGCGCACCATCCCCACCGACTTGGCGAGACGGTGGACCCACAGGGGAAGGACCCGGTCGCCCGGGAGCCGGCAGCGCGTCGAGCGCGACGGCACGATGGGGGAAACGAACGGGGTAGGGGGAGCGGCCGGAGGGCCGCGGAAGGGAGCGGGGCGCGGGTCATGCCGCCGGCGCCTGCTCATTCGTGGTGGCACTCGATGATCGGCGTCACGCCAGGCAGGGCGGCGAGCCGCCCGAGCACCTCGCGCCACCCGGGTTGGTGGGTGCTGCCGATGCACAGGCACTGCCCGGGGGCGGCGCCGATCCGCCCCCGCGACCCGGGCATGAACTCGATCGACCGATCGATACGGCGGACGGTGTCGCGCGCGGCCGGGGTGTCGGGGATGGCGAACTCGTAGGAAACCGCCACCTTCCCGGCCGCCGTCCCGCGCAGACCGTCGGCATCGATGGCGTCCATGTCGATGGCGATCACGGCGGCGGTCGGCGGTCGGTTCACGCCACACCCGGCCGTTCCGGAGAGGAGCAACGCCACCACGCCCGCGCCCAGGCGCCCTGCACCGGATCGACACCCGGGCCACGGGTCCGCCGTGGGTTGACCCGGGTGCCGCCGAACCACGGCCCTGCGCATCGCCATCCTCCATCCACGCCCGGTCGGATCACCGCCGCCATCCTATCGCCGTGGAAGCCGCCCGGGTGCGTGGCCCGTCCGCGTGTGCCGGTCCTTCCGGCTGTGCCCGCGGTCTGCGGTGCCGTGGAGGGTGGCGGGGCAGTCTGTCGAAGAGAGTCCCTGGGAAGGATCGGGTGACGTTGAGCCCTCGGGGGAACGGGAAGCCTGCCATGACGCTGCCGGGGGAAGAGCAGTCGAGCATCGCCGCGGCCGTGCCGCCGGTCATGTTCCACCAACTCGCCCCCGCCTGGGTCGATGGACTTGGCGCGCTGTTGGCGGCACTGGCCGCCGCCGGTGACGACCGGCTGTTCCATCCCCATCCCCGCGATTCCGCCACCCTGCGCCGCCTGGCGGACGTCGCGACCGGCCCGGGAGAACACGACGAATACCATGTCGCCGTCTCCTCCGGCGCCGTGCTCGCCTACGGCCTGCTACGTGGTTGGACCGAGGGCTACCCGGTCCCGAGCCTCGGCGTGGCGGTGCATCCCGCCGCGCGCGGCCGTGGCGTGGCGCGGCTGATGATGGACCACCTCCACGCCGTGGCCCGCGCCCGCGGCGTGCGCCGCGTGCGGCTCAAGGTGTACCGCGACAACCTCCGGGCCCTCGCCCTGTACCGCGCCCTCGGCTACCGGATGGAGCCGCTCGGGGGAAGGGAATGGTGCGGCCTCCTCGATCTCGATTCCCCCGTGAGCGGAAGTGCAGTATGAACCGTCGCATCGCCATCGCCGAGCCCGATCTGTCGCCCCTCGAGGAGGGCTACGCCCTGGAGGCGATCCGCAGCACCTGGATCTCTTCCACCGGCGCCTACCTCACCCGCTTCGAGCAGGAGTTCGCCGCGGCGTGCGGCTGTGGCCACTCCCTGGCGGTGAGCAACGGCACGACCGCCATCCATCTGGCGCTGGCGGCGCTCAACGTCGGGCCGGGCGACGAGGTGATCGTGCCGTCGATGACCTACATCGCCACCGCCAACGCGGTGCGCTACTGCGGCGCGGAGCCGGTGTTCGTCGACGTCGAGCCGTCGACGTGGTGCCTCGACCCGGCACGCGTCGAGGAGGCGATCACGTCGCGCACCAAGGGGATTATCGCTGTCCATCTCCTCGGCCACCCGGCCGACATGGACCCGCTCCTGGAAATCGCCGCCATCCACGGCCTGTGGGTGGTGGAGGATGCCGCCGAGGCGACGTTCGCCACCTACAAGGGCCGCCAGGTGGGGGGGCTGGGCCGGATCGGCACCTTCTCCTTCTTCGGCAACAAGGTCCTCACCTGCGGCGAGGGGGGAGCGATCACTTTCCAGGATCCCACGCTCGCCACCCGGCTGCGGATGCTGCGCGGCCAGGGAATGGATCCGCGCCAGCGATACTACTTCCCTATCGTCGGCTTCAATTACCGCCTCACCAACCTCGCCGCCGCCATCCTCTGCGGGCAGATGGAAAGGCGCGCCGACATCCTCCGCCGCCGGCGCGAGATCGTGGCCCGCTATGAGGCGCGGTTGCGGGGTGTGCCGGGGATCGCCCTGCGGACCGACGCCGAGTGGGCGGTGACGTCGCCGTGGATGTTCGCCGCCACGATCGAAGCCCGGGCGGGCGTCGACCGCGACACCGTGGCCCGGCGCCTGACCGACGACGGCATCGAGACCCGCCCGCTGTTCGTGCCGATCCACACGCTCCCCCCGTACCGCGTCGAGCATGCCCGACGCGGCACGGAGCTGCCCGTCACCCATGGGCTCGGCCGTGACGGCATCATGCTGCCGACGCACACGCTCCTGACCGATGCCGACGTCGACGAGGTCTGCGACCGCCTGGTCGCCGCGGTCGGTGCCGGGCGCGCGGCGCAGGGGCGGCTTCGGGTGGCCTGAGGCGCGGCACCGGGGTGACGGGGAGCTCGGCGGCGCGGAGAGGTGCGGGGACGTCGCGCGGAAGTTCCGCTCGCCGTCAGGAGCCGACCCGTCGACGGCGGCCGACGAGGCGGCCGAGCCGGCCGACGAGGCGGTGGAAGCGGCCGGGCGGCACCGGCCGCGGCAGGGTGCGCGGCCGCGTCCGCCGCGTGGCCGGACCGCGCGCGGCCGCGGCGGCGAAGACCCCGAGGTAGTCGGCGGCCACGTCGGGCCACCCGCGGCCGGCGAACGTGTCGTGGGCCACGATGGCACGGGCGGCGGCGGCGACCGGATCGCGTTCCACGGCGGCCATCGCCCGGGCCAGGTCGGCCGCATCGCCGGTGCGGAAGTGGAGGGCGTGGCGGCCGTCCTCTCCGAGGCGTTCCACGAACGGCGGGATGTCGCTGTGGACCAGCGGGGTCCGGGCGTGGAGGGCCTCGAACACCGTGCCACTGAAGCCGGCCTCCGACCGCGAGGCGGCGATCGCCCCCGCCGCCCCCCGGTAGAGTCCGCCGAGGTCGGCGTCGGGAACGAAGCCGAGGGCATGGTAGTCGACGCCATGGACGAGACCGTGGGCCCGGAGGCGGCGGCCGATCTCCGCGAGGGGTCCCTGCCCGGGATCGTGTCCGCGGAGTTGCTCGGTGCCCTTGCCGCCGATCACCAGGGGCCACGGCCGGCCGCCGTCGTCGCGCAGCCGGGCGTGCGCCGCGACGATCGTCTCCAGCCCCTTGTGTCCCGCGGCGTGGAGGGCCAGCCAGTAGCGCGGCGGCAGGGCATGGGCCGTCCGCACGCGCGCCGCCTCGGCGGCGGTGGGATGGAACGTGGGGGGGAGGAAATCGGCGAGGTGGACGACGGTACCACGGTCGGGTGGCAGGCCGTAGTGCGCCCGGGCGTGTTCCAGCGTGTGTCGTGAGGAGACGACCACCTCCGACGAAGCGGCGAGGAGCGCCCTGGCCTCGGCCCGGAAGCAATCGCCGAACCAGCCGTGCCAACCGAGCGTGTCGAAGGCGAAGTCGTGGAGCGTGGGCACGAAGTGTGCCGGGAGATCGACTACCTCGCGCACCAGGCGCAGCGTCCACCAGGGTTGCGGCAGCCAGACGACGTCGGCCGTGGCGGCCTGCCGGCGGAGGAGGGCGAAGAACCGGTCCTGGTTGTCGTGCAGCCAGTCGCACAGGGCACTGCCGCTGCGGCCGCGGATCTCGTCACCACACAGCGGCGTGAACAGGGATCCGGGCCAGTCGATGGGATGGCCGTCGGTGTCGACCGGCTGGGAGAGGACGCGGAACTGCCACTGCGCCGGATCGGTGGTTTCGAGCCACGTGCCCAGCAGGCGGTGGACGAGGCGGTGGACCCCCCCGGAACTGATCGCGGCGGCGTGGATCAGCACGCGCACCGGTCGGGCGGTCGTCGTGATCGTGGCGCTCATGCCGCTGCGGACTCCCCCCCCGGAGCCCGTGCCGGCGCGGCGGCTTCACGGAGCAGCGCCAGCCACCGGGCGCCGGCATCGGCCCAGGTGTAGGCCTGCATGCCGCGGAAGCCGGCCCCCTGCGCGGCGATGAAACCGCTCCGGTCGGCGGCGATGCGGTCGAGTACCGGCAGCAGCGCCGCCGGGTCGGCCGGATCGACGAACGGCATCGCCTCTCCCAGCGGGGCGAACTGCTCCTCGAGCGCCGGGATCGCCGCGGCCACCGCCGGACAACCGCAGGCCAGCGCTTCCATGATCGGGAACGACCCCTGCTCGTAGACCGACGGCACGACCGTGGCCCAGGCGCGCCGGTAGAGGTCGCGGAGTTGGCGTCGCGTCACCTTCCGCAGCACGTGCACGTGGCCCGTGAGCCCGAGGCGGTCGATCCGCCGGGCCAGGCCGGGTGGGCAGGCGCAGATCCCGGTGAACACCACCTGCCAGTCGCGCTCCCCCCGGGCGTGGAGCAGCGCCAGCGCGTCGACGAGCCAGGCATGGTTCTTGTAGGGCTTGAAGCGGGCCGGGTAGAGGAGGAACGGCGACCGCACATCGCCGGATAGTTGTGCGCCGTCGGCGTCCGGCGTCCTGTCGGGCCCGGCGCCGATGTCGGCCGGCACCGCCGCGGGGATGACGCACGTCCGCTCCCGGGAGAGTCGCAAGGTGCCGACGAGATCGGTGGTGCGGATGAATTCCGACATGCAGGCCACCACCCGTGCGGCGGCCACCTGGCGGTCGACGCGGGCGCGGAGCTCCCGCAGCCGCACCGGGCTTTGCATCGCCGGGAAGTGGTAGCTCACCAAGTCGTGGATCACCAGCACGGTGGGCCGCGCGAAGGTCTGATCGAGGCCCACGTAGGGGAGCAGCCACACGTCGCAGCCGGCGATGATCCGCCGCCGGGCATCCTCCCCGGGATGGTCGGCACGTCGTTGCCAGTCGGCGAGCAGGCCGTCGAGACGATGGGCCCAGGGCCGCTCGGGCCCGCGGTACCCCGCCCCCTTCCGCAACCGGCGGAACAGGTTCGTGGTCAGCCGCTGCCAGCGGTCCGGCTGCGGCTCGGCCGCCACCGTCACCCGACCATCGCCCGTGGCCACGGTGTCGGCGAGCCGGTGGGCATCGCGGGGGTTCGCCTTGAGGGTGATGCGGCAGTCCGGTCCGGCCACGAGCAGGCCGCGGACGAGGTTG
Organism: Planctomycetia bacterium; assembly: GCA_009924545.1. Lineage (GTDB taxonomy): Bacteria > Planctomycetota > Planctomycetia > Pirellulales > UBA1268 > F1-20-MAGs016. The sequence continues at coordinate 23,147 of RFRL01000016.1, forward strand.
TCGACGAACACGCCGATGCCCTCGCTGGGCTCGAGCGTGAAGCCGTAGTCACACCAGATGCCGATCCGCACCCGCCACCCTCCCGGCCCACGGCGCCGCCGGCGCGATTCCGGTCCGCGCGGCTGCCACGGGGAGCGGGGATATCGCAGCCGCGGCGGTGAGGGTCAAGCGGGCGGCGGGGAATCGCCCCGCGGGGTGGCAGGTGCGGAGAGGCGGGCAGTCTGGGAAACCGGTCGGGATCGCGGTCGAGCGCCGGGGGGTGCGCGAGCCCGAAGCGATAGCATGGGGCCCGGGAGGAACCGCCATGCCGTCCGATGACCCCGCACCGCGCCCGGAGCCCGCACCACCGGGTGCCAAGCCCGGTGCCGGTTTCGAGCCCCCCTGGTGGTTGCGGAACCGGCACGCCCAGACGATCGTGCCGACGTTCCTGCCGCGCCCCGATGCCGACCACACCGCGGTGCTGTGCCGCGTGGACCTCCCCGACGGCGACGCCCTCGCCCTCCACGACGACATCCCTCCCGGCTGGCGCCCGGGGGGGAAGGTGGCGGTGCTCTCCCACGGCCTGGCCGACCATCACCGCAGTCCGCTCCTGGTCCGGCTCACGGCCAAGCTCACCGCCCGGGGGGTGCGCGTGTTCCGCTGGGACATGCGCACCTGCGGCGCGGGCCGGGCCTGGGCGCGACGGCCCTACCATGCGGGGTGCTCGGGCGATCTGGCGGCGGTGGTGGCGGCGGTGCTCGAGTGGTGCCGGTCGGGCCGCGACCCCGATCCCGACCTCACGCTGTTTGGCGTGTCGCTGTCGGGCAACGTGCTCCTGAAGTATCTCGGCGAGCAGCCGGAACGGGTGCCGGCCGCCGTCGGCCGGGCGATCGCCGTCAACCCGCCGATCGACCTGGTGTGCGGGGTGGAATCGATCGGCACCCGGATCAACCGCGTCTACGACCGGCACTTCACCGGTGTGCTCATCAAGCACCTCGAAGCCTGGTGGGAGGTGCGGCCCGACGCGGTGCGCCCCGCGCCCGGGCCCCGCCCGCGCACGCTCCGCGGCTTCGACGACTGGTTCACGGCGCCGGCCATCGGCTGCCGCGATGCCGCCGACTACTACCGGCAGGCGAGCAGCGCCCAGTTCATCCCCGCCATCCGCACACCGACCACGATCATCACCTCGCGCGACGACCCGCTGGTGCCGTTCGAGATGTTCGCCGCCGAGCGCGTCGCCTACCCGGAGTGCGTCCGCCTCGTCGCCACCGACCACGGTGGGCACGTGGGCTTCGTGGGGCGCAAGGGCGACGACCCCGACACCCGGTGGCTCGACTGGCGCGTGGTGGAGATCGTCACCGGCGTCCCGGTGGCGAGCGCCGAGCAAGCGTGAGCCGGGCGGATGGCGTGAGTTTTCCGTGGGGAGCCGGGCGGAGGTCCCGTTGTTGCACGGCAGCGGGCGGACGCTGTAAGGATTCGCTGCCGCCGGTCCCGGAGCGGGCGCTTGCGTTGGTTCGAGACTCGCCGATATGCTCCCGGCCCGGTCGGCGTTCACCGCTGTGCTGGACGAGGCCGAGTCGTCGGCCGAGTCGTCGGCCAGGTCGTTGAATTGGCGGCCGGTCGCGACGGGCGTACCGTCGTGGCTGAACACGTGCGTGTGGAACAAGGTCGTCCTGGAAACGCTAGAAGTACAAGGAGTTGCGGATGAAACAGTTCGTATCGTGCCTGGTCGTGCTGGCGGCCCTGGGGGCCGTGGCGCGGGGGGAGCAGAATCAAGGTCAGGACAACGGCGTCAAGGCCGCCGTCGAAGCGTGGGCGGAGGCATACAAGGCCGGTGACGTCGAAAAAATGGCCGCCCTCTACTCCAACTCCGACCGTGTGACGCTGATCACGTCCACGGGCAAGTTGATCAAGGGAATCGAAGGCGCCCGCGCGATGTACAAGGTCGATTTCGTTGCCGCGAAGCGCAACAAGATCACTTTGAACGACATGTTCGTGAACCAACTTGGTGACATCGCCTGGGTCACGTTCAAGTACACCGCGGACTTCGCGAAGACCGACGACAACAGCAAGTGGCAACTGAACAGCCGCGGGACGATGGTGCTGAAGAAAGAGGACGGGAAGTGGAAAATCGTCCAGGAGCATTTTTCGCCGCGCGACGACATTGAGCGCCTGACGCCCGTCAAGGAGTGACTCGTGGTCCCCTGCCGGGAGGGCCCGCGCCTCCCGGCAGGCGCACGGGACGATTCGTCGACAGACCGCTCGTCGACAGACCACGCCGCGACAGACCACGCCGCGACAGACCGGGGGCGGGCTGACGGCGGTTCAGGGTGGCGTGGCGCTCGCCGCGCGGGGCGTATCCGGGCGGTGGCCTGTCGCGCAGGCCACCGCCGAGCGCGCGAGAAAAAGCCCGGCGGGGGTCACTTCTTCTTCTTGAACCGGCCGCCGTTCCCCTTGTCGCGCGACAGTGAGTAGGCGAGGAGGTCGAGGACCTCCTCCTCGTTGAGCGTGTCGATGAGCCCCTTGGGCATGAGCGACTGCGACGAGGTCTGGATCTCTTCGATGTCGCTGCGCGGGATCGTCACCGACTTGGTGGCGTCCTCCGGATCGGTCACCACGGTGATCGAGTCGGCCGACTCGGCGACGATCCGCCCGGTGTGGGCCCGGCCGCCGCGGGTGAGGACGATGCTCGCCTTGTACTGGTCGGAGATCACCTTGCTCGGTTCGACGATCGCCTCCACGAGGTCCTTCACCGGGAAGCGGCCGGCGGCCTGGGTGAGGTCGGGGCCGGTCGACCCCCCCTCCTCGCCGAAGCGGTGGCAGACGATGCACCGCGCCGCTGCGAACGCCTTCTTGCCGTGCTCGAAGTCGCGGCCGCTCTCCAGGCGCTCCGCCGCCGCAGCGAGTACCGCCTCGGTCGTCCACATCCGGCCCGGGCCCGCCGGCTTGGGCAGCGGCGGCGGCGTCCAGGGGGTGCGCGCCCCGAGGGTCTCGAGGGCCAGCTTGTCGTTCTCAGAGAGGGTCGCCAGGCTCTCCGCCTCGATGTTGGCGAGGAACTTGCGGTAGCTGTTGCCGCCGGCCCACTGCCGGGCCCGCGCGAACCACTCGTAGTAGCCCTTGCGATCGGCCATGGTCCACATCGACTTGTCGGCCGCGGTGCGCAGCGCGTAGGCGTAGTGGATCTGGAGGAGGTCGGTGCGCTTCTCGAGCGCCGACCGGACCGCCCCGCCGTAGTTGGCGTTGCGCTCGATGAGGCGGGCGAGGTCGCTCTCGTCGGGGGCGAGGTTGGTCTGCCCCGCCGAGCGGCTCGGCGCCGCCAGCATCCCCACCAGCTTCGGCACGATCCCCGGTGCCTTCACCGCCACCAGCAGGCTCGCCAGCTCGCGGTCGAGGTCGAAGTGACCTGAGGGGAAGAGGGGTGCGAGGCGGGCGGCGATCCGGGCCGCCGCCGCGGCCGGTGGGGCACCGAGGCGGATGAGGGCCAATTCGGTGGCGCGCACGAGGTCGAGTTGCGCGCCCGGCGGCAGCCCGGCGGGGTCGATCCGATCGAGCGCTGCAAGGATCGCCCCCTGGGCCGACGGATCGGCCTGCCGGGCCAGCGCGATCGCCCCCTGGATGGTGGCCGTGGCGTTGTCGGCGGCGAGGACCCGGGCCTGCCAGGATTCGACCGGTTGGTGCTCGAGGGCCACCCGGGCGGCGTAGCGGATGAATCGGTCGGGGTCGCCGAGGTGCAGCAGGGCGGTGGCCACCGCGGCGGCCGGATCGGCGGCGCGGGTGTGGAGGGCCTCGAGCGCGCGGCGGAGTCGCCGGTCGGCCTCCCCGGCGGTGGAGCGTGCGTCGACGGCGGTGGTCGGCTCATCCCCCGCGTAGGTCACGCGGAACAGTTCCCCCTGGCCGCCACGGCCGCCGACGGTGAAATAGAGGGCGCCGTCGCTGCCCACGGTGGCGTCGGTGAGCGGCAACGGCGTCCGTGCGACGAACTCCTCTTTCGTGGCCTTGTAGGTGGAGCCGTCGGGTTGGAGATGGACGGCGTACATCGTGCCGAACGTCCAGTCACAGATGAACAGCGCCTGCTGGTAGCGCGCCGGGAACTTCGTCCCGTAGCCGAAGGTCACCCCCACCGGCGAGCCGGGGCCGATGTCGACAAGCGCCGGCAGGCTGTCGGGGAAGCTGGCCGGCCACTTGCCCGTGCCGCTCCGCCAGCCGAGTTCGCTCCCGCTGGTGGCGTGATTGACGCGCGTCGGGCGGTACCACGGCGTGCCGAAGTCCCATTCCATGTCGGCGTCGTAGACGAACATCTCGCCGTCGGCGTTGAAGGCGAAGTCGTACGGATTGCGGTAGCCGGCGGTCCACACCTCCCAGGCCTTCCCCTCGGGGTCGGTGCTGACGACGTAGCCCCCCGGGGCGAGGATCCCCGCGGCGTGGCCGTTGCCGTCCCACATCCGCGTCACCATCTGGTCCTCGTCCCAGTTGGCGGGGAGGCGGCTCGTGGCCTCGGGCGCGAGGGTGACGCGCCGCTGGTTCGCCCGGATGCCCCCCATCGTCTGCGGTTCGGTGACGTCGGTCACCGCGAAGGGGACCTTCGTGTGGTTGCCGCAGACGATGAACAGCCGCGTGCCGTCGGGGGAGAGGCGGATGGCGTGGGGGCCGTGCTCGCCGCCACCGTCGAAGGTGCGCAGCTTCTCCACCGCGTCGAGGGTGTCGTCGCCGTCGCTGTCGCGCACCCGGTACAGGCCGCTGCCCGGCCCGCCGTTGCAGACGACGTACAGGCTGTCGAAGGCCCACAGCAAGCCCTGGGCGCCGGTGAGCGGCACGGGGATCTTCTCCACCACCGTCGGCCGCGAGCCGTCGAGCGGCGCCGGCGTGATGCGCACCAGCCCCTTGTCGCCCTGGTCGCTGGCGATGAGGCGCCCCTTGGCGTCGGTCCCCAGGCAGACCCAACTGCCGAATTCATCCTTGGGGACGACGAACAGCCGCTCCACGCGGAACCCGGCCGGCACGATGAACGGCGGCTGGGCCGCGTCGGCGGGGGCGGCGCCGGGGAGCACGGTGGGCATCACCTCGGCGGGCTGCTCGTGTCGCGCCGCCGCGCCCGCCGGATCGGCGGCGCGGGCGACGGCGCAGGAAACGCACAGCAGGCAGGCGAACGGGAGGGCCTTGCGGATGGGCATGGAACCGGTGCCTCGGGCGGGAAATGGAGAGCCTGCGGCGACCCTCCCCACGGGGGCCGGCGCGGAAACCCGGCCATGATACCCGGCCCCCGATCCGGTCCCAACGTGGCCCCGGGGCCCCCGCCGGCGAACTATACTCGCGGGGTTTCCCTCGTCGTCCGCCGGAGGTGGTGATCATGTCGCAGGGCGTCCGCACGATGCGGCTGAGGGTGTCGGGGTTGGTCGTGGCCGCCGTGGCCCTGTGCGCGCCTGGCGTTGAATGCGTGGCCCGGGCCGCCGAGGAGGAGATCCTCTGCCGCTGCCACCATGGCGCCTGCCACGAGCATGCCGGCGCTGCCGCCCCCGCGGCCAAGGGGGATCCGCCATCGCGGCAGTACGCGCCCGACCGCACGGTCGACATGCTCCACCTGAAGATCGACTGCACCCCCGACTTCGCCCGGCATGCGGTGCGCGCCACGACGTCGCTGTCGTTCCAGCCGATCGCCCGGCCGCTCACCACGCTGCGCCTCGACGCCGTCGACCTCACCGTCCACTCTCTCCGCGCCGAAGCGGCCGGGGCCGACGTGCCGGTGGCCGACGTGGCCGTGGGGCGCGACGCGATCCTGGTGACCTTCGCCGCGCCGGTGGCGGCAGGCCGGGAGATCACCCTCCACGTCGACCACTCCGCCGAGCCGCGCCGCGGGCTCTACTTCCGCACCCCCGACATGGGTTACCCCGCCGGCGACACGCACGTGTGGACACAGGGGGAGTCGCACGAGGCGCGGCACTGGTTCCCGTGCCACGACTATCCCAATGAGAAGTGCACGACCGAGGTGATCTGCCATGTGCCCCCGGCGATGACCGTCCTCTCCAACGGCCGGCTGATGGGGGAGGAGACCGATCCCGCCACCGGCCTCAAGGCGGTGCGCTGGCTGCAGGACAAGCCGCACGTCAGTTACCTCGTGTGCCTCGTCGCCGGGCACCTGGCGAAGCTCGAGGGGAAGCACCGCGACGTGCCACTGGCCTTTTGGACGCAGCCGTCGACGGCCGCCGTGGCCGCCAACTCCTTCCGCGACACCCCCGGCATCATGGCCTTCTTCGAGGAGGAGATCGGCGTCCCCTTCCCGTGGGCCAAGTACGACCAGGTCACGATCCAGGATTTCGTCGCCGGCGGGATGGAGAACACGAGCCTCACCACGCTCACCGACCAGACGCTGTTCTCCACCGCGACGGAGAACATCCGCACCACGCGCTCCCTCGACGCCCACGAGATGGCCCACCAGTGGTTCGGCGACCTGGTGACCTGCAAGGACTGGAGCCACCTGTGGCTCAACGAGGGCTTCGCCACCTACTATTCCCACCTCCACGCCGGCCGGCTCTTCGGCCGCGACGAGCTGCTCTACGGCCTGTGGCTCGATGCCGAGAACAAGATCCTCCCCCAGGCCGACGATCACCGGCCGATCGTCCACAAGGGCTACCGCGATCCGCGCGAGCAGTTCGACTGGCGCGCCTACCCCAAGGGGAGCTGGGTGCTGCACATGCTCCGCCACCAACTCGGCGAGGATCTCTACCGCCGGGCGGTGCGCACCTACCTCGAGCGCCACGCCTACGGCACGGTGACCACCGACGACTTCCGCCAGGTGCTCGAGGAGACCAGCGGCCTGCCCCTCGACCGGTTCTTCGACCAGTGGCTCTACCACGGTCGGCACCCCGACCTGAAGATCGAGTACCGCTGGCAGCCGGAGGAGAAGCTGGCCCATGTCGCGATCCGGCAGACGCAGCCGGTCTCGGCCGACGTCCTCCTGTTCGCCTTCCCGGCGACGATCCGTTTCGTGCTCGGCGACGGCACGGTGGTCGACCGGCGGGTGGAGATCGACTCCGCGGCCCGCGAGTTCGACTTCAGCCTGCCTGTGCAGCCGAAGCTCGTGCGCTTCGACCCCGACTTCACGCTCCTGGCCCGGATCGACTTCGACCTTCCCGATGCCATGCACCTCGAGCAGCTCGAGCGGGCCGACGATCCGATCGGGAGAATCCTCGCCGTGAAGGCCTTCGGCAAGCGGAAGACCCGCGCGGGGATCGAGCGTCTCGGCCGCGTCCTCCGCGAGGACCCCTTCCGTGGCGTCCGCGAGCAGGCGGCAGCGGCGCTCCAGGGAGCCGGCAGCGACGAGGCCCTCGTCGAGCTGGAGCGGTCGCTCGACCAGCCCGACGCGCGTGTCCGGCGCCGCGTGGTGGAGGCGTTGGCCACGTTCTACCGCCCGGCGGTGATGGAGCGGCTGTTGGTGATCGCCCGCGACGAAGCCAACCCCGCCATCCGCGCCGCGGCCCTCGAGGGGCTTGCCAAATACGACGCCGACCAGGCCCGGGAAGCGATCCTCGTCGGCCTGCGGAGCGAATCGTTCCGCGAGGAGGTGGCCGCCGGCGCGATCGCGGCGCTCGGCGGCACGCACGACGACACCCTGCTCGAGCCGCTTCTGCGCACGGTTCAGGCCCGGGGCGACGGCCTCCCGCCGCGGGTGCTCGGCCGGGCGCTGGAGACCGCCGGCCGGCTGGGGAGCCTGCGCACGGAAAAGGACACCGTCCGCGAGTTCCTCCTCGCCCACACGTCCGACCAGCGGCTGCCAGTGCGGTCGGCCGCCCTGACGGCACTCGGTGAGCTGGGCGACGCGCGGGCCCGGCCGGTGCTCGAGGGCTTCGCGGCCCTGGGGCCCGACGACCGCGTCGGCAAGGTGGCGACCGAGGCCCTCGACACACTGCGCCAGCGGCAGCCGGCGGTGCCCGAGGAGGTCAAGGAGCTCCGCGGGGAGTTGCGGCGCGTCGCCGACGAGCAGCGCAAGCTCCGCGACGAGCTGGAGGGGGTCGAGCGTCGTGCCAAGGAGCGCGCCACCGCTCCACAGAACCCTGCCCCGGCGCCTGCCGCTCCCGCCCCTGCCGGGTGACGGCGCGGCAACTGTGACGTCGCGGTGAGACGTCCCGCGAGCGGTGCGCCATCTCCAGTCGCTCAGTCGATCGGCTCGGAGCGGAACGCGGACGACAGATAGCGGAAGGCGCGGCTCGCTTCGAGGGCCAGCCGTGTGACCTCGTCGCGCGGGTCGCCGTCCTCCAACGCGTGCTCGAGCTCCTCGAGACGGTCCTGGTAGAGTCGCGACTTGGCGCGGTGGTAGTCGCTGACGCGGCCGTGCCGCAGGTACGCGCCGACCACGAGGCGCCGGTTCCAGCCCTCGCAGACGGGGATCCAGTCGAGCGACCGTTTCGCGTCGCCGCTGATGGCAGCGGTCACCGCCTCGACGTTGGCCGAGGAGAGCTCCTCGAGCGCCACGCCCGGCTCCGGGTAGTAGGCGTAGCAGCCGACCACGCTGCCGGCGACGATGCCCCCCAGGCAGGCCAGCGCCAGCACCGGGGCCGGAAGGACGATGTCGTACTTGCCGACGCCATGGTCCTTCGCGGGGGCGCAGAGCAACCAGGCGTCGAGGCGCCTGGCGGGATCGCACCGACGCAGCAGCACGCCGGACAGCGCCAGCACCCCCAGCAGCGCCGCTCCGACCCACTCGTGGGGCAGTGTTTCCATGCGGATCCGGTGGAGGATGTCGGCGGCGAATCCCCCCGCCGGTGCCGAACCGGCGCCATAGGGCCCGCAGAAGCGGTCGAAGGCGTGCGTGTGGCCGGCATCCTCGGCATCGGCAGGGTAGAGGGGCCGCTCGATCCCGTAGGAGATCGCCAGCACCACCGCCAGCATCAGCCCGATCCACACGGCCAGTTTCCGCCAGCCGTAGGTCTGCCACATCCAGGCCACGAGGCCCAGGTTCATCCCCGCGCCGAAGGTCAGGAGCACGAAGGCGGCGCCGATCGAATTGCCGTGCTGGAACATCGAGCCGAGTTGGCCCATCACGGTCATCGGCGTGGCGTAGGCGGGGAGGGCCACGGCGGTCATGAGGAGCGGTGCAGCGTGATTCTCGTGGCCCAGCACGTTCTGCAGGATCCCGGCGGGGAGGACGGCCGCCAGCAGACCGACGCCGAGCAAACCGATGCCGACAAGACCTGCCGTGCCGCTCACCGTCTCACGGGCCATCGCCACGAGGATGGCAAGCATCCGCTTGAATCCGGGTGGCGGTGCAGGAGGCTCGATGACGGGTGCTTCGGATCCGGGGAACAGGGTGTCGAACAGACTCCCGGAGAGGGTGACCACCACCAGCGAGCAGGCGGCGAACGCGAGGATCGTCAGCGGCTTGGAGAGCGTCAGGCCGTAGAGGATCGAGAGTGGATCGAACAGTGGGCTCGAAAGAGCGAAGGCGAAGATCGTGCCCACGGAGATACCGCTGCCGCGTAGCTGCCGGCAGACCGGAATCACCCCCAGTGAGCAGCCGGGCAGGATCATGCCGATGAGCCACGACTGGACCAGGGAGGCGAACGAGTTGGAGCCGAACAGTTTCCGGGTGTGAATGCGGCCAAGCAGCGTGTCGAGGACCGCGGCGATGCACAGGCCGGTGAGGATGAACGGGGCCCCCTGGAGGAAGGCCTGGATCATCCGCAGCACGACTCCCCAGACCAGTTCCATCGCTACGGCTCCTCGGTGTTCACCGCTCGCGACGTCACGATCGACTCCAGGCGGTCGGCGGCCTCGGCGATGTGCACGGCGAGGGCGGCGGAATCGCCGTCGGCGTGCGCGGCGAGGCGTACCGCGGCCCGGTCGGCGAGCGCCGCCACCTCCTCCCAATCCGTGCGCCCAAGCGTGGTGTCGGCGGCGAGGAGCGGCAGCCAGCGGACGATGTCGACGCACTCGCGGCGGGCGCGATCGGCTTCATCGGTCGGGCCGCCCAGTCGGACCGCCCGGGCCCGCAGTGCCGTCACGGCGCCGGTGATGGTGCCGGGATGATGCGCGGGGCGTGCGTGGGCATCGGCGCCGGCGCCCGGGTCCGGTGCGGACGGCGCGCAGCCGCCCATGGCGGTCAGGAGAAGGACGCGACACACGTGGTGCAGGCGGCTCATGGGTGCGTCGGCACCTCCACGCGGCGGACCA
>RFRL01000151.1 GCA_009924545.1 Planctomycetia bacterium
ACGAGATCGCCATCCACATCGACCCTCGCAGCGCCACCGGCCGGATCGATCTGGTGGGGGATGGCCGCCGCTCGTTCTCCCCCGCGGAGGCCGAAGCCGAGCTTGACCGCCGTCCCGCGCGCGGTGACCTTGCTCCCGACCCCAAGCTCCCCGCCGACACCCGGCTGTGGGCCATGCTCCAGGGGTTCAGCGGTGGCACCTGGGCCGGCTGTGTGTACGACCCAGACCTCATCGCCGACCGCATCAGGCGCCTGTGATGCGTGTCGCAACTCCTTTATGATAAAAGACTTGCTTCTTTTTTCAAGAAGCTTGTCTGGACAAGTGATGTCCCGACGCCTACTGTTTCACCATGGTTCCAAGTGGTGTTGCAACCGGGGATTCAATCGTCCCCGCCGCTGTGCTGATTCCGCCTGCCGGCCGGCCGCGTGGTGGATGTGATTCACTCGAACAAGAGGCCTACCTCCACCTCTGGCGAACGTTCGATCGCCTCAAGGCCGTCGAGGAGGAAGTTTTCGATCGGCACGGTCTTTCGGCCCAGCAGTACAACGCCCTGCGTGTGCTCGCCGACGTCGCGCCCGAGTCTCTCCCCACGCTGTCGCTGGCCGCCCGCCTCGTCTCGCGCGCCCCGGACATCACCCGGCTCGTCGATCGGCTGGAGCGGCGGCGCCTGGTGCGGCGGCAGCGGCTCGCGGCCAACCGTCGCGTCGTGCGGGTGTCGATCACCGCCGCCGGCACGGAGCTTCTCGCGGCGCTGGCCGCCGACGTCGTCGACTGCGGGCGCCGTCAGTTGGGCCACATGCCGGCCGCCGACCTGGAGCGACTCGTGGGGTTGCTCCGCGCCGCCCGCGCTCCGCACGAACCCCGCACTGCATATCCCCCGGATGCTGGCCGACCGGCGGCCGGGCTCATCGCGCACGAACCCTCCCGAGGAGACTCGCCATGATGGTTTCCCTCCCCGCCGATCGATCCTCCCACGACGTGATCGTGATCGGGGGTGGTCCCGCCGGAGCGACCGTCTCGACCCTCGTGGCACAGCAGGGGCACCGGGTCGTCCTCTTCGAGCGCGAGACCTTTCCTCGGTACCACGTTGGTGAGTCGCTGATCCCGGAAACCTTCTGGGTGCTCGAGCGGCTGGGGATGCTCGACCACCTGCGGCGCACCGGCTTCGTGCGCAAGCGGAGCGTGCAGTTCGTCACCGGCACCGGCAAGCTCTCCGAGCCGTTCTATTTCCACGATCACAAGCCGCACGAATCGTCGCAGACCTGGCAGGTGCTGCGCAGCGAGTTCGATGCGCTGATGCTCGACAACGCCCGGGCCGCGGGGGTGGAGGTGCACGAGGGGGTGCGCGTGCTCGAGGTGCTCTTCGAGGGCACCCGCGCCGTCGGGGTGGCGATCGCCGATGAGTCGGCCCCGGGGGGCCGCCGCGAGATCCGCGCCGCGGTGGTGGTCGACGCCGCCGGGCAGAGCACACTCATCCAGGACCGGCTCGGCCTCCGCGAGTGGGATCCGGTGCTCAAGAAGGCGGCGCTGTGGACCTACTGGCAGGGGGCGCAGCGCGACACCGGTCGTGACGAGGGGGCCACGCTCGTCATGCAACTCGACAACAAGCTCGGCTGGTTCTGGTACATCCCCCTCCACGACGACGTCGTCAGCGTGGGCGTGGTGGCCCCGTTCGACTACCTCTTCAAGAACCGTCCCACCAAGGACCACGAAGCGATCTATCTCGAGGAGGTGGCCCGGTGCCCAGGCGTGCAGCCGCGGATCGCGGCCGCCACCCGGGTGGCGCAGTTCCGCGCCGCGAAGGAATATTCCTACCGCGCCAAGCAGGTGGCCGGTGACGGTTGGGTCCTCGTCGGCGATGCCTACGGCTTCCTCGACCCGCTCTACTCGTCGGGGATCCTCCTCGCGCTCCACTCAGGCGCCCTCGCCGCCGACTGCATCACCGCCGGTCTCGCCGCGGGCGACACCTCCGCGGCCCGGCTGGGCGCCTGGGGGCCGGCGTACAACGAGGGGATGGAGCGCATGCGGCGGCTGGTGTGCGAGTTCTACGACGGCTTCAACTTCGGCGGGTTCGTGCGGAAGCACCCCGATCTCAAGGGGCATATCACCGACCTGCTCATCGGCGACCTGTTCACCGCCCGCACCGACGCCGTCGTGCAGCCCATGGAGGACTACCGTCGCGAGAGGGAAGCCGCGGCTGCCGGCGCGTGAATCGCCTCACCAGGCAGTTGATCGCGGCTCAACAGCCCGTGGCCAAAGTCCATCCAAGGCCTTTGTCCACACGAAAACCTCCGGTTTTCACGGGAGCTGCGCTCCCGGCACCTCATCCTTGACGTGCAGCATGCTGTTTGTTCACAGCCTGTTGGCCCCCTCGGCTTGGAGGGGCTGCCCATGCCCCGGGAGCCGGCGTATGCCGACGAGCGCAGCCACGGATGGCGAAGCGAAGTTGGCATCCGAGCGAGCGGAGGCCGGGAAGGCCGGAGCGAGCGTCCGGCGACGGGCCGTGTAGCCCCGACGCCCGACCAAAACGCGGCTCGAGAAGGGCCGCATGTTGCCGCCGCCGCGAGCAGCGAGGTAGTCTTTCGGGGCCGTCCCGAGCAATCCCCGCGGCGAGGAGCTTTGCCATGCCTCCGACAGGTTCGACTCTGGCCGCGGTCGCGGCCCTCGCCTGCGTCGCCATCGGGTGCGCCCCACCGGCGAAAAAGCCGGGCACTTCGACGCAGAAGCCGATCGAGACCCGGAAGACGATCGGCAAGACGACGCAGAACGTGATGCCTCTGGCCGACGCGCTCCAGCAGGGTGGGCAGCCGGCCGAAATGTCGATCACGGGTGGCGGTCTCGAGGCGGTCACCTCCGACGCCTACCGCACCAGCGTCGGCAAGATCGGCATCATGGCGGTCGAGCACCAGTTGCAGCTCGTCGAGGCCGAGCACGGCCCCAAGCCGATGAACTACGACGAGTTCATGACCAAGGTCATCGGCAGGGGTCGGCCCGACGGCATCCAGTTGCCGATGTTGCCCTACTACCAGGAATGGGCCTACGACCCCGACACCAAGAAGCTCGTGGTGGTGGAGTTCCCGCTGCGCAAGGAACAGCGGCAGCAGGAAACCACCGGTGCCTCCGGACTGTGACCCGTTGAATCCCGGCCAAGTTCAGACCCGGGGAATTTCGTAACCAGCCCGCGGTGTGCGCTTCGCCAGGGCGGCGGCCTGTTCATCGCCCACGATCGTCTCGGTTCGCGGATCCCAGCGGATGGCGCGGCCCAGGCGGGCGGCGATCGCCGTGAGGTGGCAGGTGTTCATCGCGATCACGTGGCTGAACAGATCCGACACCGGCAGCCCCCCTTCGCGGATGCAGCGGTAGAAATTCTGCTTGTGTCCTTCGTAGGGCTTGCCCTTGTAAAGGGCGACCACGTCGGCGTCGGTGAACTGGTCCTTGTCCCAGCCCTCCTCGATCGGTTTGCCGGTGATTTTCTCCCGGTTGACGAAGATCCGTCCCTTCGTGCCCTCGAAGAGGATGCCGTTGTCGGAGCGGCTGTCGACGATCATCTCGACGCCGTCGGGGAAGAAGCACTTGATGGCGAACTCGTGCGACGTGTTGTACGAATCGTCGGCGGTGGGGTAGCCGTCCTTGAACGGCACCGGGTGCTTGGCGTCGGTGCCGTCGATGCGGACCGGACCCTTGCCGCGCTCGTCCACGCCGAGGGCCCACTGGGCGATGTCGACATGGTGCGCCCCCCAGTCGGTGAACTTGCCGCCCGAGTACTCGTACCACCAGCGGAACTCGTAGTGGCAGCGCTTCTCCCGGAAGGCCTGCGCCGGAGCCTGCCCCTGCCACATCTCCCAGTCGAGTTCCTGGGGCACGTCGACGACCGGGAACGGACCGCCTGTGGGGCTGCCGTTGATGCCCACGGTCACCGTGCGGATGTCGCCGAGCAGCCCCTTGCGCACCATGTTGACCGCGCGCAGGAACCGGTCTTTGTCGCTCCGCTGCTGGGTGCCGATGAGGAACTGCAGCTTGGGGAACTTCTCCGCCGCCGCGCGCACCAGCCGGTTCTCCTCCAACGTCAGCGAGAGCGGTTTCTGGCAGAAGACATGCTTGCCCGCCTGGAGGGCTTCGATGGCGATCTTCACGTGCCAGTGGTCGGGGGTGACGATGCTCACCACGTCGATGTCGGGGCGCTCGAGGACGCGGCGGTAGTCGCGGTAGGCGTCGGCCTTCCCTTTGCCAATCCGCTCGTCCTGACGGGCGCGCTCGGCATGCCGATCATCGACGTCGCACACCGCGAGGATGTCGCCGAACCCGGCGTGTTGGTGGGCGTCGCCCGTGCCCATCGACCCGGTGCCGATGCAGGCGATCCGCGGCCGGTCGTTGGCGGCCAGGTTGGCGAAGGCGCGTGTGTTCCAGGCGAATGCGGGCACGAACCCGCCGGTGACGGCTGCCGCCCCGGCCGATCCGGTGCGAAGGAACTGACGGCGCGACGGCTGACGGCTGGTGGCCATGATGGGTTCCCCGGGAAGACGACTCGTGCCGCGGCGATGATCACCGTCGGCGGGGAATGAGTGTAGCGACGGTACTGCCGCCGGGCCATCCACGGGATGGTGGTGTGGTAGCCTGCCGAGCGCGGCCGGCCGCGGGTGCGGTGGATCGCAATGTCACCCGGAGCCCCTGTCATGCACCGTGGTCTGGCTGTGTGCCCGCTGCCGGCGCTGTCGTCCGTGGCGATCGCCGTGTTCGTGCTGGTCGTCAGCGGCGGGGCGGGATCGGTCGCCGCCGAGGAACCCTGGCCCCGCTTCCGCGGTGCCGATGGTGCGGGGCAGGGGGGAACCCTCCGCTTCCCGCGGCAATGGACCGACGCCGACTGGGCGTGGACGGCGCGCTTGCCGGGAACAGGCCACGCCTCCCCCGTGGTCTGGCAGGGCCACGTCTACACCGCCTCGGCTGCCCCCGATCCCGCCGACTCCACGCGCGGTGAGCGGGTCATCACCTGCCACGCCCTGGCCGATGGCACGCAGGTGTGGGAAGCGCGGCTGCCCGGTCCGCTCGACCGGCACCACGCCATGAACAGTTCCGCCTCGGGCACCCTCGTCGCCGGACCGGAGGGGGTGTGCTGGTTGTGGGGCACCGCCGCCGGCATCCAGCTCGTGGCGGTCGGCCACGACGGCACGCGGCAGTGGCAGGTGGACCTCGGCCCGTTCGTCTCCGAGCACGGCTACGCCGGCACACCCGCGCTCCACGGCGACATGGTGATCGTGGCGGTGGAGCACGAGGGACCGAGCTTCGTCGCCGCTTTCGACCGGGCCACCGGTCGCGAGCGCTGGCGGCTGCCGCGCGAGCCGGGCCGGGCCACCTATGCCACGCCGCTGGTGCTCTCCGGTGCCACGCCGCAGGTGGTGGTGGCGAGCACGACGCACGGCCTCACCGGCATCGATCCGGCCACCGGTGGCGTGGTCTGGGAACGGCGCTGTTTCCCCAAGCGCGCCGTGTCGTCGCCGGTGGCGATCGGACCCGCCGCGGAACGGCTCGTGATCGGCACCTGCGGCGATGGTGGGGGCGACAACTCGCTGTTCGCGCTGCGGCTGCCGGGCGCCGCTCCGGCGGGCGCGCGGGCCGTCGAACCGCCCGTGGCCTACCAACTCGACCGCAGCATCGCGCCTTACGTGCCGACGCCGGTCCTGGGGGCCGCCGGGCTCCACCTGTGGGGCGACCGTGGTGTGCTGACCTGCGTCGATCCCGCCACCGGCGCGGTGCGTTGGCGCGGGCGGGTGGGGGGCACCTTCTCGGCGTCACCGGTCGTCGTCGGTGGCACGGTCATCAACGTCTCCGGTGACGGCGAGGTGGTGGTCGTGGCCGACGCCGACTCCTTCGAAGTGCTGGGGCGGACGGCCCTCGGCGAGGAATGCCGTTCCACCCCGGCGGTCGTCGGCCCGCGGATGGTGTTCCGCTCGAAATCGACCCTCCGGGCCCTCGACAGCCTGCCGGCGGCGGCGCTCGATCGCGGGGCAGGGGAGCGGTCACTGGCGGTGCGCGACGGACAGCGGTGATGGAACACGGGGATGGGGATCACCGACCGGCGGAATCACCCAACCGAATCACTGACGAGGGCTGCCATGCAGGAGCCGCAGGACGCGGGAACGGGGACGGGGACGGGTGGTGTGCCGGCGCCGGGAGCACTCGCTCGACCACGCCGGTCGCCGGGACGCGGCTGGACGTGGCGCGGCTGGCTGCTGGCGGCGCTGACCACGCTCGTGGCCGCGGTCGCGGGCATGGCGGGCTGGGGGCTGCTCCGGGTCCGGGGCAGCCTGCCGCAGCTCGCGGGCAGCCGGCGGCTGCCGGGGCTGTCCGCCACCGTGCGGGTCGAGCGCGACGCGCTCGGGGTGCCCACCCTGCGCGCCCAGAAGCGCGTCGATGCGGCGCGGGCGCTGGGGTTCCTCCATGCGCAGGACCGGTTCTTCCAGATGGACCTCCTCCGGCGGCGGTCAGCGGGCGAGTTGGCCGAGCTGGTGGGGCCGGCGGCGCTGCCGGTCGATCGGGAAACACGCGTCCATCGGTTCCGCGCCGTGGCCCGCCGCGCGCTCGACGCGTGCTTGCCAGAGGATCGGGAGTGGCTCGAAGCCTACGCCGCCGGCGCGAATGCGGGCCTCGCGGCCCTCGCCGCGCCCCCGGTGGAATACCTCGCCCTCGGCAGCGCGCCCGGGCCCTGGCTGCCCGAGGACTGTTTCCTCTGTGTCCTCTCGATGTTCATCGACCTCCAGGACGACGCCGCCCCCAACGAGTCGCTCCGCGGCGTGATCCATGACACGCTGCCTGCGCCCCTCGCCGCGTTCCTCCTCCCCGATGGTGGCCGCTGGGACGCGCCGCTGGTGGGCCCTGCCAGGGCCCCGGCACCGGTGCCCGGCGCCGAGGTCAGCGACCTCCGTCGGGCAGCGTTAGTGCCGGTGGCGGCGCCCTCGCTGCCGCGGCCGTCGCCGTGGTCGTGGTGGCCGTCGCCCGGCGCAGCGGAATCGCTTGCCGGTGATCCAACCGACCGTGAGCTGGTCGTCGGCAGCAACAACTGGGCGGTGGCCGCACCCCACACCGCCTCCGGTGCCGCCTTGCTGGCCGGCGACATGCACCTCCGGCTCGGAGTGCCCTGCATCTGGTACCGGGCGGCCGTCGAATGGCCCGGCGCCGACGGACCACGGCGCGTGGTCGGGGTGACGCTGCCGGGCACGCCGGTGATCGTTGCCGGGAGCACCGGGCGGATCGCCTGGGCGTTCACCAACAGCCAAGGGGACTGGGCCGATCTGGTGGTCATCGAGCCGGTCGCCGGCGATCCCGGGTCGTACCGCACACCCGACGGATCGCGGCCCTTCGGCCGCGAGACGGAGGTGATCCGGGTGAAGGGAAGAGCCGACGAGCCGCTCGATATCACGACGACGATCTGGGGCCCCGTGGTCGATCGTGACCACCGGGGGCGGCCCCGCGCCCTCCGCTGGACCGCGCACGATCCCGCGGCGGTGAACCTCCGCCTCCGTGACCTGGAGGAGGCCCGCGACGTGGCGGAGGCGGTCCGGATCGCCCCCACCGCGGGCGTGCCGGCACAGAACCTCGTCTGTGCCGATGCCACGGGGAGGCTGGCGTGGACGATCATCGGCCGGATCCCGCGCCGCCGCGCCGCAAGCGGCCGGCCGCCCGAGTCGTGGGCCGACGGCGCCCAGGGATGGGACGGCTGGCTCCCCGCCGCCGACTACCCGCGGCTGGTCGATCCACCCTCCGGGCGGTTGTGGACGGCCAATGCCCGCGTCGCCGATGACGAGGGCCGGGCCGTGATCGGTGACGAAGGGCAGGACCTCGGCGCCCGCCAGGGTCAGATCCGCGACGCGCTTTTGGCGCTCGAGCGGGCCACCCCCGCCGACATGCTCGCGCTCCAACTCGACGATCGCGCGCTGTTCCTGGAGCGCTGGCGGGAAGTGATCCTCTCCCTGCTCACGCCGGAGCGCATCGCCGCCGACCCGCGCCGCGCGGAGGCTCGGGGCGTGGTCGAGGGGTGGGGCGGCCGGGCTGCGGTCGCTTCGGCCGGCTATCGCTTCGTGCGCGACTTCCGTGGCCAGGTCGCGGAGCGGGCCCTCCAGCCGCTCCTGGCGCCGGCCCGGGCCGCGGACGGGCGCGTCGACTACCTGGGCACGTTCCACCGCTGGGAAGTTCCGCTGTGGCAATTGATCGAGCAGCGGCCGCCGCACGTCCTCGATCCGCGCTACGATGATTGGGACGAACTGCTCCTGGCCGCCGTCGATGCGGTGGTGGAGCGGCTGGCGGTCCAGGGACCCCTCGCCGCGCGGACGTGGGGGGAACGCAACGTGAGCCGCGTGCGCCATCCGCTCACGGCCGCGGTGCCGTGGCTCGCCGCATGGCTCGACATGGCGCCGCGCCCGCTGCCCGGCGACAACCACATGCCGCGCGTGCAGACCCCGTTTGCCGGTGCCTCGCAACGGATGGTGGTCTCCCCCGGCCGTGAGGAAGAGGGCTATTTCCACATGCCGGCCGGCCAGTCGGGCCACCCGCTGTCGCCGCACTATGCCGACGGACATGACGCCTGGGCCGAGGGCGCGCCGACCCCGTTCCTGCCGGGACCGACCGCCCACACGCTCTTCCTCGAGCCCTGAGCCGCAAGGGCTGCAACGCCCGCCGGAGCGACACGCGAAGCCCCGGGCCCGCGCCGCTGTTGCCGCTGCACGCCCGACCCTTCCGTCTCCGCCGCACGGCGGTAGCATGGACGACGCGAGCGGCGTTTCGAGTCGAAAGCGTCGCCCTGCCGGAACGTGACGACGGAAGGGCTTTGCCCGGGGAGCTTCAGCATGCGTTGCATGAGCGCGTTGGGATTCGTTGGCTCGGATGCCATGCGGCTTGTGCTGTGCACGGCCCTCGCAACCTGGGCCCCGGGCGGATCCCCGGTTGCGGCGCAGACCCCGGGCCAGAGCGTGCCCGGCGTGAGGGCCGCCGCCGCACAGCCCCGGCCGGGTCAACCGCCCGCAGGCGAGCAAGGGCCGGCTGCCGATGCCGCACTCCGGGCGGCCCTCGAGAAGTCCACCGCCGACTACGCCGCGGCCTACAACAGCCGCGATTTCTCCGCCCTGGCGAATCAGTGGACCACCGGCGCTCTCCTCGCGGAGGGTGGAGGCGCATTGATCGGGCGCGATCGGATCGTGGAGTCGATCGGCGCCTGGGCCGGACGGAATCCCGATTCGAAGCTGGAGATGACGCTCACCGGGGTGCTCCCCCTGGGAGCGACCGTGGCCCGGGTGAAGGGCGTCGTCCGCTTCGTGCCCAAGCCCGGTGCGCGGGCCCTCGAGTCGCATTTCGAAAGCCTCCGCGTCCTCGACGGCGGCGAGTGGCGGCTGGCGGAGTCGATCGTGACGCCCAGTCAGAACGTGGCGATGGAGCAGTTGGCGTGGCTGCTCGGCACCTGGACCGCCACCGATCCGACCGACGGCGCGGTGCTCGAGTGCCGGTACGAGCGGGCGGCCGACGGGCATGTGATCCTCGGCCGGACCACGATCACGCCCAAGGGGGGCACGCCCAAGGGGGGCACGCCCAAGGGGGGCACGCCTCTCGAGTCGATCGACGTGATCCACGCCGACACCGCCACGGGCACGATCCGCTCCTGGGTCTTCGACTCCACCGGCGCCCGCGCCGAAGGGGTCTTCGAGACCGACGGCACCGCCTTCAACCGGGCCTACGAGGGACTCACCGCCCACGGCACCGAGGGGCTGCGTTCCCGTTGGGTGCAGATGATGGTGCCGACGGGCCCCACCACGATCGTGATGCGGTCGATCGAGCGCTCGGTCGATGGCCGGCCGGTCGCCGATGGCCGACCCTGGCATCTCCAGAAGAAGGCGGATGCCGCGCCGGCGAAGCCCTGACCGATCGTTCGTTCGCGGTGGTTATTCCCCGTTTCCTGAGTTTCCTGATTCCGTTTCCAGCGGGCCCCGTCCAGGGGGCCCATCCCCGGAGTGCTCCGATGGTCCACCACCACCTGCCACGCTCGCGATCGCTCGTTTCCCGCCGGGTGGCCCGACCCGTCACCTGGCTCGTCGTCGGGCTGACGGCCCTGCCGCCGCAGGTGGTGTG
>RFRL01000152.1 GCA_009924545.1 Planctomycetia bacterium
GCAGTCGGCGGGGGCCTTCGGGACGGAAGAAGTCGTGGACGTTGTTGAGCCACATCCCCAGGAACAGGTCGAGGACGAGGATCAACACGAACGAATGGACGAACGCGTTCGTCGCGGCCCGTCCCACCCCCTCGGCGCCGTGCCCACTGTTGAAGCCGTGGTGGCAACTCACCAGCGCGATGGCGGCGCCGAAGAAGAAACTCTTGAAGATGCCCATGAGGAAGTCGAAGGCGTCGACGTATTCACGGGAGTTGGCCCAGTAGTGGTGGTAGTCGATGCCGAGGACGAGGTGGGAATAGAGGTATCCGCCCAGCACGCCCATGAAGTCGGCCATCACGGTCAGGGTGGGGATGAGCACCAGGCAACCGAGGAACCGGGGCACGACGAGGTAGTAGACGGGGTTGGCCCCCATGCTCTCCATGGCGTCGATCTGCTCCGTGACCCGCATCGTGCCCAGTTCGGCAGCCATCGCCCCGCCGATGCGGCCGGCGAGCATCGTCGCAGCGAGCACGGGGCCGAGCTCCCGCACCAGCGACAGGTTGATCACGCTCCCCAGCCGCGTCTGCAGGCCGAGGGCCTTGAACTGGGCGTAGCTCTGCACCGCCAGCACCATGCCGATGAACAGCCCGGTGAGGGCCACTACCGGCAGCGACAGGACGCCGATCTGGTAGAAGGCCGGCACGAGCACGTCGCGCCGCTGACGCCTGGCGAGGAGCCAACCGAAGGTGCGGAAGGCGAAGAGCGCCACGTCTCCCACCGCCGCCACGCGGTCGAGCATGAAGCCACCGAGATCGGCGATCCGGTCGGCGAACCAGTCCGACAGCCCGCGTGCAGCGCCGGTGGCGCCGGTCGACGGGGATTCTGGGGCGGTCGCCATGGCGCTCTCTCGGGGGGGTTCCGGCCGGGGTGGCGCGGCAGACCCTGCCCACAGGATCGGCTGTGACGGTGGCGCAGGTTGAGCCGACTGTGCGGGGCGGGGGATGAGCGGGCGGGCCGCGAATGACAGGAGGGCCGGGGAAGCCAGGATGACCGTGCCGACAGGGCCCGGCGGCCCTGGGCCCCGGTACCGTAGGCCAAGGGACCCAAACCAAAGGCCCCGAGGCCGCTGGCACCCGTCGCAAACCGTGACAGCCGGCCCCGGAACACCAGCGGCGCCTTGGCCCCGGGGAGCCTTGCCCGGGCAGGGCGCCCGGGGCCGACCCCGGGGGTCAGGAGCCGGGCGCCATCCTCAGGTGGTCCCCTCGGCGCCGGCGGTGGCCACAGGCTCGGCGGTGACGAGTCCTTTGAAGACGAGCTGCTTCTTGTCCGCCACCTCGACGCAATCCACCTGGATCGTGTCCTTGCCGTCGAACTCCCCCTTGAGGAGTTCCTCGCTCACCGGGTCCTCGATGTAGTTCTCCAGGGCCCGGCGCAGCGGGCGGGCGCCGAAGTCGGTGTCGGAGCCCTTCTTGATGAGGAACTTCTTCGCCTCGTCGGTGAGCTCGAGCTTCAGGCCGCGCTCGCCGAGCCGCTCGCGCACCTTGGCCAGCTCGATGTCGATCACCTCCTTGAGATCCTCGACCGTGAGGTGGTGGAACACGATCACGTCATCGACGCGGTTGAGGAACTCCGGACGGAACACTTTCTCGATCCGCTCGTTGACGCGGCCCTTCATGCTGTCGTAGGTGGCGTCACCATCGGGCTTCTGGAATCCGAAGGCCGACTCGTTCTTGATCGCCTCCGCGCCGGCGTTGGTGGTCATGATGAGGATCGTGTTGCGGAAATCGACGTTGCGGCCGAACGAGTCGGTGAGCCGGCCCTCTTCCATCACCTGGAGGAGCATGTTGAACACGTCGGGATGGGCCTTCTCGATTTCGTCGAGGAGGACCACCGAGTAGGGACGACGACGGATCTTCTCCGTCAACTGCCCCCCCTCCTCGAATCCCACGTAGCCCGGCGGCGCGCCGATCAGCCGGCTGACGTTGTGCTTCTCCATGTATTCGCTCATGTCGATCTGGATGAGCGCGTCGGCGTCGCCGAACATGAACTGGGCCAGGGCCTTGGCGAGGAGCGTCTTCCCCACCCCCGTGGGCCCGGCGAAGATGAAGCACCCGGTAGGGCGCTTCGGATCCTTGAGGCCGGAGCGGCTGCGGCGCACGGCCTTCGACACGCTCTTGATGGCCGCATCCTGACCGATGACCCTGCGGTGGAGCTCGTCCTCCATCGCCATCAGCCGCTTGCTGTCCTCGGTGGACATGCGCGTCAGCGGGATGCCAGTCATCTTCGCCACCACCTCTGCCACCACCTCGCCGTCGACCACACCGTCGGCCTCGCGCGACTTGTCGCGCCAGTCACGGGTCATCGACTGCTTCTTCTTCTTGAGCTTGTCCGCCTGGTCGCGCAGCGCCGCCGCCTTCTCGAAGTCCTGGTTGGCGACCGCCTCCTCCTTCTCCTTGTTGAGCCGCTCGACCTCGTCGTCGATCTCCTTGAGGTCCGGCGGCTTGGTCATCGCCTTGAGGCGCACCCGGGCCCCGGCCTCGTCGATGACGTCGATCGCCTTGTCGGGGAGGCAACGGCCGGTGATGTAGCGGCTGGAGAGCTCCACGGCGCTCTCCAGGGCCTCGTCGGTGATCTGCACGCGGTGGTGGCTCTCGTAGCGGTCGCGGAGTCCCTTGAGGATCTCCACCGCCTCGCTCTTGCTCGCCGGCTCCACCATGATGATCTGGAAGCGGCGGTCGAGGGCCGAGTCCTTCTCGATGTACTTGCGGTACTCGTCGAGGGTGGTGGCTCCGATGCACTGGATCTCGCCCCGGGCGAGGGCGGGCTTGAGCACGTTGGAGGCGTCGATCGCCCCCTCGGCACCACCGGCCCCCACGAGGGTGTGCAATTCGTCGATGAACAGGATCGTGTTCTTCGCCCGCCGGACCTCGTTCATCACCGCCTTGATCCGCTCCTCGAACTGGCCGCGATACTTGGTGCCGGCGACCATCATCGCCAGGTCGAGCACGACGATCCGCCGGTCGGAGAGCAGTTCAGGCACGTGACCGTCGACGACGCGCTGGGCGAAGCCCTCGACGATCGCCGTCTTGCCCACCCCCGCCTCGCCGAGGAGCACCGGGTTGTTCTTGGTCCGGCGGCAGAGGATCTGGATGGCCCGCTCGATCTCCTTCTCGCGGCCGATCACCGGGTCGAGCTTCCCCTGCCGGGCCAGTTCGGTGAGGTCCCGGCCGAAGCTGTCGAGGGCCGGGGTCTTGCTCTTGC
This sequence comes from Planctomycetia bacterium, assembly GCA_009924545.1. Lineage (GTDB taxonomy): Bacteria > Planctomycetota > Planctomycetia > Pirellulales > UBA1268 > F1-20-MAGs016. Next base: position 3,241 of record RFRL01000152.1, read on the forward strand.
CCCCCTTGGTGGCCGGGTCCGCGCTACTGCCCGCGCCGGCGCCGGCGGGCTGCCGACCGCCCCCCATGCCGGCCCGCTCGCCCCCTTCCTCCATGCCGTGGCCGAGGAGGTTGAGGACCTCTTCGCGAACATCCTCGAGCTTCAGGCCGAGGTTCATCAGCACCTGCGCCGCCACCCCCTCCTGCTCCCGCAGCAGCCCGAGGAGGATGTGTTCGGTGCCGACGTAGTTGTGGTTGAGGTTCCGCGCCTCCTCCATCGAATACTCGATCACCTTCTTGGCCCGCGGCGTCTGGGGCAGCTTCCCCATCGTCACCATGTCGGGGCCGCTCTGCACGAGCTTTTCCACCTCCATGCGGATCTTGCGCAGGTCGATGTCGAGGTTCTTGAGCACGTTGGCGGCGACCCCGCTGCCCTCCTTGATCAGACCGAGCAGCACATGTTCGGTACCGATGTACTCGTGGTTGAACCGCTGAGCCTCCTGGTTGGCCAGTTGCATCACCTTGCGGGCGCGGTCGGTGAAACGTTCGTACATGAATCGGTACCTCTGTCGGCGAAACGTCCTGCGGGAACCTCGTGCGTCGCGTCCGCGGCGGGCGGGTGCCGCCGCTCGGCCTCCGATGAAAAAATGCAAACCGGGGACCAAACGACGTCCTGTCCTGACGATTCTAGGAGAAGCTGCGTTGGCTGTCTGGACACGGGTGTGAATCGGCCGGAAAGCGGCTTTTTTCCCACTCCGGACAACCGCCCGGCACGGTGACACGGTGGCGTGGTCAGGCGGCGCGCCGGCGGGCGGGCGCCTCGGCCTGCCCGGTTGGCAGCCGGGGCGTTTCGACGGAAGCCGTTTCGGCGGTCGCGATCAGGGCCAACTCGCGGGCGATCTCCGTGTCCCACCGCGCGCCGCAGTCGCTGCGCCGGAGTGCCTCCAGGGCCGACCGGGATTCCCGCGGCCGTCCCGCGCGGCGCAGCAGCGTGGCCAAAAGGAGCTGGGCTTCCCCGTCGGTCGGGGAGAGATCGAGGAGCCGGCGGAGCCGCTCCTCGGCCGCCAGCCAGTCGCGGGCCAGGTAGGCCTCACGGGCGGAGAGGAACAGGGCCTCGGCCGCGGTCGGCTGGCCGACGGCCAGTGGCACCGGGAAGGCCGCCATGCCCCCGGCGGTGCCCGCCACCCAGATGGCGGCGCTGGCGGCCCACAGGCCGACGATCACCGGGGCGTCGAAGAGCTCCGACCAGACGAAGGTCGCCACGATCGCCAGATCGACCACCATCCCGAAGGCCAACGCCAGCACCAGCCCCGAGCGGCTGCCCCGCAGCCACAGCCAGGGCAGTCCAGGCCAGACGAGTGTCAGCCGGTGGAGCGGAACCATGGTGACCCCGTGAACACGCGGTGCGGCCGGCCGCCGGGGCCGGCCGAAGGGGGACGGGAGTGTAGAGGGCGGTGGCGGGCCAGCCAAGCCGGACCCGGACGCGGTGCCGGCGGGTTTCCGGGCACCCGGGCAGGAAATCCACGGGGAGGGCGGCGGCGGGCCGCTCTCGCGGCCTGCTACAACGACGGCATGTCCGGCTCGACCCTCCCTGCCGTCGCTCCCCCGGCCGACCGGCTCGCCGGGATGCGGCTCTGCGTGCTGGTCGACGGCGGTGAGAATGCCGGGCGGTTCGGCCACGTGGTGGCGGCGCTGTTCGAGGCGGGGCTGCGGTGCCTCCAGGTCCGCGACAAGGCGCTGTCGACGGCGGTCCTGGTGGAACGGGTGCAGGCGGCCCTCGCGGCCGCGGGGCGCCATCCGGGCGCCGACGGTGCTCCGCTCGTCATCGTCAACGATCGGGCCGACGTCGCCCGTGCGTGCCAAGCGGCGGGCGTGCACGTCGGCGCCGACGACCTGCCGGTGCCCATGGCCCGGGACGTGGTGGGCCTGGGGAGCCTGGTGGGGCGGACCACGCACGACATGGCGGCGGTGCGGCGGGCCGTCGCCGACGGGGCCGACTACATCGGTGTCGGGCCCTGCTTCCCGTCGGCCACCAAGACCTTCGCCGCGCTGGCACCGCGCGACTTCCTCGCTGCGGCCGTCCGGGAGAGCGGACTGCCGGCGTTCGCCATCGGTGGCGTGACGCTCGAGCGACTCGACGAACTGGCGGCCCTGGGGGTGACGCGGGTGGCGGTGGCCTCCGCGGTCACCGCGGCGACCGATCCGGCGGCGGCCACGGCGGCGTTCATCAGCCGGTTGGCCCGGCTGGTCCCACGTCCGGGTCCGCGGCCGTGATTCACGGGTGAGTCACTCGGTTGGTACCGCTGGTCCCACTGGCTCGCTGGCCGGGGCCGAAGCGGGCAGGGTCTTGAGCAGGCCGAGCACGGCGGTGGCGATCTCCGCCTCGTCTCCGGGCCGGTAGCCGGTCCACACCCGGTGGATCGTCGCATCGGGTCCCACGAGATAGGTGGTGGGAAAAGCGCTGAATCCGTAGGCCTCAGTGAACACCATGCGCGTGAACCCGTCGGGGTCGCCCCAGGTGTCCACGGCGAGTTTCTGGCCGTCGAGGAACCGGCGCGTCGCCTCCGCCAGTTCGCCGGGGTCGTCGGCACCACCGCTGCCGCACGAGATCGCCACCAACTGGAATCCGGATCGGTCGGCGAACCGCTCCGCGAGGCGGACGAGCGCCGGCAGCTCGCGCCGGCAGGGAGGGCACCAGGTCCCCCAGAAATTGAGCAGCGTCACCCGGCCGGCGAGCCGGGGCGGCGGTCTCGACGCGTCGGCCAGCGACACGATCGGCAACCGCCCCACGCGCCGACCGACGGCGGGGTGCTTTTCGCGCACCGGACCACACCCCGCCACCATGATGCCGGCAAGTCCACCGCAGACGACAAGCGCGAGCACGAAACGGAGGGGTATCATCGCCGGAAGTGGTTCGGGGCCCGGAACGGGAGATGGGGAGGCGCGTCCAGTGTACGAGGTGGAGCTGAAGTTTTCCGCCGTCGACCCCGCCGGGATCAGGGCCCGGCTCCTCGCCAGAGGCGCGGCCTTCGCCGCGGCGCGGGAGCAGGCCGACCTCTACTTCGCCCATCCGGCGCGCGACTTCGCCGTGACCGACGAGGCCCTGCGGCTGCGGCGCGACGGCGACTGCGTGGCCATCACCTGGAAGGGGCCGCGCATCGACGCCGCGACGAAGACCCGCCGCGAGATCGAACTGCCCGTCGCCCCCGCCGCCGGGAACGCGGCCGAGACCCTCGCCCGCTGGGGTGAACTGCTGGCGGCCCTCGGCTTCCGTCCGGTTCGCGAGGTGCGGAAGCAGCGCACCGCGGTGCACCTCGAATGGCAGGGCACCGTCGTGGAGGTGGCCATCGACGAGGTCGCGGGGCTGGGCACGTTCGTGGAACTCGAACAACAGGCCACGCCGGCGGAGGTGCCGGCCGCCCGCGACCGCCTCACCGCCCTGGCCCGCGAACTCGACTGTGGCCCGGCCGAGCGGCGCAGTTACCTCGAACTGCTCCTGGCGGCGTCCGGGGCACGCTGAGTGTGGGAATGGTGCCGGGCGGGGTGGTCGCCAGGGTGCACCGCACCGCCTTCACCGCACCGGCGGCGAACGCCCCGGCGCCGGCTTCCGCGCCGTCGTCCGGCGGGGCTTGATCCCCGGCTTCGATTTGACGACGGCGTTGCCCGGTCCGAGGACGATCACGGCCGGCTCGTGCCGCGCCGCTTCCCGCGCGTCGAACTGGCCGAAAGCCATGATCGTGAGGCGGTCCCCCTTCTTGCCCCGGTGGGCCGTGGCACCGTTGAGTTCGATCACGCCGCTCCCCTCCGCGCCGAGGATCACGTAGGTCTCGAAGCGCTGCCCACCGGCGAGGTTGCCCACGAGGATCCGCTCGTAGGGGCGCAGGCCCACCATGTCCGCCAGGTCGGCGGCGATCGTCAGGCTGCCCTCGTAGTCGACCGATGCGCCGGTCACGGTGGCGCGGTGGATCTTCGATTTGAGGAGGGTGATGGTCATCGGAGGCGTGTGGCGCCGGGGAAGGAAAACGGCGGTGGGCGGGTCACGAGGCCGGGGGATGGTCGAATCGCACGCACACCGGTGCGGGCACTGCCACCGGCTCGCCGGTGGGGGTCAGGGCGCCGGTGTCACCGTCGATGGCGAACACGCTCACGGTGTGGGAGTCCTGCCCCGCTGCGAGGAGCCAGCGCCCCCCCGGGGCGATGGCGAAGTTGCGTGGAGTACGGCCCCGGATCGGCTCCACCCCGCGGAAGGTCAGCCGGCCGGTTTCGGGGGCGATGGCGTAGATGGCGATCGAGTCGTGGCCGCGGTTCGACCCGTAGAGGAACCGTCCCGACGGGTGGACGGCGATCTCCGCGGTCGAGAACCCGGTCCGGTCGGTGACCGACTCGGGAATCGTGGAGAGCGTCTGGAACTCCGTCAGCTTCCCGGCGGCGCCGTCCCAGCTGAAGGCGGTGACGGTGAGGTCGAGCTCGTTGATGCAGTAGCCGTGCTTGCCGAGTGGGTGCATGGCGAAGTGCCGTGGGCCCGCCCCCGGCTTGACGACGGCGGCGGTGTGGAAGGCGAGCGTGCCGGCGACCGGGTCGAGGGCATGGACCAGCACCTTGTCGATCCCGAGATCGCAGGAGATCGCGAACCTCCCATCGGTCGACGGGTCGATCGAGTGGCCGTGCGGGGAGGTCTGCCGCTCCGGGTTGATGCTCTTGCCCTCGTGCTGGAGGTGACCGCCGGGGGTGCCCGGCACCATGGGGCGCAGTCGGCCGTCGGGATCGAGGCCCAGGCAGACGGTGCTGCCTCCGCCGTAGTTGGCCGCCAGAGCCGCCCGACCCGAGGGATCGACCGACACGTGGCAGGGGGTGCTGCGGCCCGAAACCTGGTGGTTGAGTTTGGTGAGCAGGCCGGTGGCACGATCGATCGCCAGGGCGACGACGCTCCCCGACCGCTGTCCGTCGGCGTCCTCCACCTCCGACACCGCGTAGAGCACGGGCAGCCGGGGATGGAGGGCGAGGAACGACGGGTTCTTGAGCGGCGCCGCGAGCACCGGGGGGGACAGGCGCCCGGTCGCCGGGTCGAAACGCGACACCGAAATGCCCTCCGCCTTCGGCGGCGCGCCGGTGTAGCTGCCGAACCACACGAGCATCCCCGGAGCATCGGCCGCTGCCGCGGGCACGGTCAGGGCGAGGCCGAGGAGGGCGGCCGCCAGCACCGGGCCGGGGGCCACGCGACGGACGGGGCGGTGACCACGATCGCGGAGGCAGGTGGACGACATGGGGGCTCAGACCTCATGCTGCGGGGAATCCATCACCGACCGACACCGTCACGATCCTACCCCATGACCGATGCAGGCCGCCGTGAGGCCCGGAACACGGCCTGGTTGGAGCTCTACCAGATCGTCGTCCGTGTCGGGTGGATCTTCAAGACCGAGACGATCATCATGCCCGCCGTGCTCGACGCGGTGGTCGATTCGGGGCTGCTCCGCGGGCTCCTCCCGGTGCTCAACCGGGGTGGGCAGAGCCTGCCGCCGCTCCTCGCCGCCGGCGGCATCGGCCGGCTGCCGGTGAAGAAGTGGGCCCTGGTCCGCACGAGCCTGGCGATGGCCGCGTGTTTCGGGGCGCTGGCCCTGGCGTGGAAGCCACTGCAGGCGGCACGCCCCGACCTTCTGGCGGTGTTGTTCCTCGTCGTCTACGCCCTCTTCTCCGCCACCAACGGCGTCAACCAGCTCGTGCTGGCGGCGCTCCAGGGAAAGCTCATCTCACCCGGCCACCGGGGCCGGGCGCTGGTCGTCGGGGTGGCGGTGGGGAGCGTGGCCGCGATCCTCGCGGCGGCGGCGTTCCTGGGCCGGTGGCTGGAGGAGGCGGATGGGTTCCCGCGGATCTTCGCCGCCACCGCCGTGTTCTTCGCCCTGGCAGCGGCGGTGCCGCCATGGCTCGACGAACCGGCCGACGACGCGCCGCGGCCCGTCGGCGGCCCGACCCGGGCCTGGTCGACTGCGGCGGCCCGCGGCTGGGGGGCGGAGCACATGGCCTTGCTGCGACGCGACCGCGCCCTGGCCCGGCTCACGGTGGTCGCGGCCTGCTTCGCGGCGGTGCTGATCCTCTTTCCGCATTACCAGGCCTTCGCCCGCGACCGACTGGGAACCCCGATCGGCAGCCTGCTGACGTGGGTCCTGGTGCAGAACGCGTCGACCGGCGTGGCCAGCCTCGTCGCCGGTCCGCTCTCCGACCGGCGCGGGACACGGTTGGTGCTGGTGTGGCTCGTGGCCCTCTCGGCGCTGACGCCCCTGGTGGTCCTCGGCCTCGGCCAGTTGCCGCACCCGCTGGCCGCCGGTCGGTTCTGGCTCGTCTACGTGCCGCTGGGCCTCAATCCGATCTCGTTGAAGATCTTCACTCACTACGCGCTCGAACTCGCCCCGCATCCCGGGGAGCATGCCCGCTACGTGAGCATCGTGGGGGTGGCGCTGGCGCTCCCCTTCCTCCTCTCCCCGCTGGTGGGCTTGGCGGTCGACAGGATCGGCTTCGGTGGGGTGTTCGTCGGCGGGTTCCTCGCCATCGCCGCCGGGGCGGCGGTCGCGGCCGGACTGCCCGAGCCGCGGCACCGGAGCCCGGGGCCCCCGGGGCTGGATGGTGAACGCGGGTCCGCCGCCGACCTGCCGGAGGGGGAAACCGGGTGAAACCGCGGACAATCGCCCGGGGCAGGGCTGAACCAGCGGTTGCCCCGGGGGCCGGGCCATCGGTATGCTCCCTGATCTCAGGGATCCGTGGTCGAGGCAGAATCGGGACGGCCCGACCGTTCGCATCTGTCACCACACCCCTTGCTCTCTCCACCCCGCTCGAGGTTCTGACACACATGAAGACGTTCTCGCGCCTCGCCGCCCTGTTCGCTCTCTGCGCCTTCGTG
>RFRL01000153.1 GCA_009924545.1 Planctomycetia bacterium
TCCTGCCCGATCCCCCCGCCGGATCGGGCAGGAGCAGGGGAGGGGAGGGCGGAGGATCTTCCCTCGTGACTGACGGGGCGGACGCCGGCGCGGTGGGAAGCGGCTGGCGGCCCACCGTGCCCGCAGGCAGCGGAGACACGTGCCAGAGGTCCCCGTCGCGGTGAAACTCCACGTCGAAGTTCGTGCCCGGGAGCCCGGCGTCGGGCCCGAACCACTCGCGCAGGAGCACGGGCAACTCGTTGGGGAGGGGGTCGCCGCCGCGGGCCGGGCGCGGGCCGGCCACGTTGCAGGCGATCTTCACGAAGCGAAACTCCCACTCCCGGCCATCCGGCAGCCGCACGAGCACCGGCCCGGCAGGTCGGCCCGGCACCTCATCCACCGTGGGCAGCTTCAGGAACGGCTTGCCACGGGAGTGGATCACCTTGGCGCGGAACGACTCGGCGACCGCGAGGCCCGCCGGCACGCGCAGCCGCGAGCGCGTGTAGCGCGCGAGCTGCTCGTCGATCAGCTCACCCGAAAGCGTCTCGAAAGCCTCCTGCAACTCCGCCGGGCAGGTGAAGTCGGCCAGGAACCGCTCCCCGCGCCTCGTGAACCAGCGACGGCCCGCCTGCTCGTCCATCCACCGCGACAGAGGCCACTGGAGCCACCAGTCGGCGAAATGCTTCTGCTCGGCCGCCGGATCCCCCGGCACCCGCGTGAACGCCGCCCCGTCGAGATCGGCCCGCAGCGCCGGATGGTTTTCCAGGAACGCGCGACACGCAGCCGCCAGCTCCGGGATCGTCATGCCGCTCCACAGGGCGTCGCGATCGAGGAGCACCCGGAGCACCACCATCTTGTACGACTTGTTGAGACTCGTCGTCTGCAGCATCGAGAGCCAAGGCTCGTGGCGCGTCGCGACTTCCGCCTCCGCCGCCGTGAAATCCCCCTCGCGCTGCACGAACCCGAACCAACTCCCATGCTCCGCCGACACCGTCCGCGGGAGATAGCCTGCATGCACAAGCTCCGTCGGCGTCGGCCGCCGGCCCAGCTCCGCCCGCAGGCTCCGGTAGGCCTCCTCCACCGCTGCCCGACCCGCGGGGAGGAACCGCGCGAGCACGTTCTTCGCCTCGATATCGACGTCCACCAGGCAGCCCGGTGGCAACTCCGGCGTTGCCCCGCGGAGATACTGCCGCAGCAGGGTGAAGCCGGCGGCGTCGCCACCGTCGGCCGGCACGAGCGCGAACAGATGCATGATCCGACTGGCGAACACGCGGTGATTGCCCACGAAGTCGATCACCTCGAGCCGCGTCTTCCCGGCGGCACTCCGCAGACCACGGCCCAGCTGCTGCAGGAACACCACCTTCGATTCCGTGGGACGGAGCATCACCACCCGGTCCACCAGCGGGATGTCGACACCCTCGTTGAACAAGTCGACCACACAGAGGGCCGCGAGGGAGCCGGCGTGGAACGCCGCCAGCGACGCCATGCGCGGGTCGGAGACGGGGCCGCCCGCCCCCGGCGGACCATCGGAAAACACCGCCGCCGCGGCCACGCCGCGCTTCTCGAGCCAGTCGCGGGCAAATAGCGCATGCCGCCGCGAGCAACAAAAAACGAGCGTGCGCCCGGCCGGGGTGGCCTGCCACTCCGCCCACAGGCGCTCCATGCGGGCGCTGTTTTCCAGGGCCACTTCGAGCGCGCCCACATCGAAGCGGCCGCCCCGCCACGGGATCCGCTCGAAGTCGACGTCGTCCTTGAGCCCTCGATACCGAAACGGCACCAGCGCCCCCTCCGCGATCCCGTCGCCGATCGTGGCCTGGGCCGCGAGGATGTCGTCGAAGAGCGTGGCCACGTCGACGCCGTCGGTGCGCTCCGGCGTGGCCGTGAGGCCGAGCGTGAAGGCGCTTCTGAGACGAGCCAGCGCGCGGCGGTAGCTCGGCGCCTCCGCATGGTGCACCTCGTCGATCACGCAGGAATCGAAGGGCCCGGCCACACGGGTGGCTGCATCCAGGGCGGCGAGCCCCGCCGGGCGGGAGAGCTTTTGGATCGACGCGATCACGAGCGAACCCGACAGGTCGCCGGCGTCGCCGACGAACCAGGTCGTCTGCGGAGCCGCCCAACCGCGCTGCCGGGCGGCCTCGGCGAGGGCGGCACGGAGCGTGGCCTCGGCCTGGGCGAGGATCTCCGCCCGGTGGGCGACCACGAGCACCCGCGGGAGCCGCCCGAGCGCCGTGCCGATGGCCACGGCGTCGAACGCGGCAAGCCAGGTCTTGCCCAGCCCCGTGGCCACGGCAACGAGCGCCTTGGAATACCCCTGGGCGCGGATCGCCGCCAGTGAGGCAAGCGCCGTGCGCTGCCACGGACGCGGCTCGATCCCGCCGGCCGCGGCAATCGCAGTGCCGCCAGCCGAAGTGCCGCCAGAAGCCGGGCCGCCAGCCGCTGGACCGTCATCCCACATCCGGCGCAGCTCGGCCGCCGCAGTCGCCCGGGCGGCATACCGCTCTACCACGTCGGCCGAAAGCGGCGTGGCCTGCTCCCACAGGTCGGCGAAGGCGGCGGCCAGCTCGCGGTGGAGCGGCGCGTCGCCCGCCGTCTCGCCGACGAGGTTCCACTCCACCCCCGACTCGAGCGCCGCCCGCGAGAGATTGCTCGACCCCACCACCACGATCCCGCCCGACGAGTCGGCGATCCGCCACGCCTTGGGGTGAAACGAATCGGGCCGCCCGCGGAGCCGCTCGAGCTCCACGAGCCGCGCCTCGAGGGCCCCCGACTCGGGCCACGGGCCTTCGGCTCCCCCGGAAGCCGCCCCGCCACTCTCCATCCACCCCACGAGCTGCCGCAGCGCCTCCGGCGACGTGATGCCGAGGTAGTCGCCCACGAGCAGACGCACACGGGCCCCTGCGGCAAGCGCGCCGAACAGCGCCGGACGCACATGGTCGAGCCCCGAGGTCTGCACGAACGACGCCAGCAGATCGATCTCGCTGGCCCCGGGGAGCCGCTCGGCGAGCCTGGACCACAAGGGGCGATCGGGACCGGTGGTGAGCGACAGCCGGACACCAGGCGGGGGCTGCGCGGTGTTTCTCGCGGCGGGCTTTGCGGTGTTTCTCGCGGCGGGCGTTGCGGTTGGCGGCGGGCCTGCGAGGTAGTTGCCCTTCTCCGGAATCACGTGGCGGACGCCACCGCGGGGGTCGGGCATGTCGCCCGCATAGCGCGGGATGACGTGGACGTGCACGTGGGCCACGGTCTGGCCGGCGGCGGCCCCGGCGTTGAAGCCGACGTTGTAGCCATCGGGGGGCGGGGCCAGGCGCCGGTCGAGGATCCCTTTCACCTCGCTCACGAGCTCGAACAGCGCCGCCTGCTCGGCGGGCGTGCATTCAAACCACGTGGGCACCACCCGGCGCGTGATCACGAGCACGTGGCCGGGCGACACCGGGAAGCGGTCGAAGAACGCGACACACAGCCCGTTGGCGCACAGCCACTCCGCCGCGGGGATCGACACGAACGGTGAGGGGGCATCCGGCCGCATGGCCAACAGTGTAGGGACCACCCGGACAACCTCGGTCCGGGCTGTTTGTCCGCAGCCTGCTAGCGCCCCAGCGCCAGGCAGGCGAGGGCCACGGCCGGCATCACCCAGATCGTGGCGAGCCGCGTGCGCCGCGGGATGGAGGCGATCGATGCGAACCACACCAGGCCGATGGCCACGGTGACGTCGAGGACCCATTGAAAGGGCACCGTTTGCAAGGGGACCGCGGCAAGCGGGCCGGGGTGGCCGTTCACCCAGTCGACCACGGGCGCGACGAACCTCCGCACCCGGTCGTCGGGGGGCACGCCGATGAAACAGGCCCCGAACACCCGCAAGCCGAACGCCGCGAACGGGATGAGCCCGGCGACGAGCTCCACACGGCGGGAAAGCTTCGGCAACGGCGCCGCCCAGATGGCGGTCCAGAGCGTGGTGAAGAGGAGGAGGCGGACGGTCTCCATGGAAGGGGAGTGTAGCCGGGGGGGCACCAGCGGAGCGCGGAGACGCCCGTCAGCCCGTGGACAAACCTCTTCCCTGGACTTGGCCCGCCCGGAGCATTCCAGTGTGCACAGGCGCCACCATCCCGGCACCCACTCCCCGCCGATCGGGAATGCTCCATGGGACGCAGTGTCGTACGCGCCGGTGCCGCCCGCTGCCCGTGCTGCAGCCTGCCGCCACGGTGGTGCTTGTGCGATGCCTTGGGGCCCGTGGTGACGCGGCTTGCCGTCCACCTGTTCATCCACCGCCACGAGCGCTTCAAACCGTCGAGCACCGGAACGCTCGTGGCCCGCACGGTGGTCGGCGTCAACGTGCAGGTCTACCAGCGGGCGACCCGGCACCATCCGGCGGCTCGCTTCGCGCCGGCTGCACTCGAGCCCGGCCGCGAGCTGTGGGTCCTCGATCCGGCGGGCGACCCGCTCCCGGAGCCGGCGGCGGGGATACCGCAGGTGATGCTTGTCGACGGCACATGGCGACAGGCGGGGGAGATGACGCGGTCGCTCGACGGGCTCGGCCGCCGCGTGCGCCTTCCCGCGGCGGGAACGGAGCCGGGGCGCTACTGGCTCCGCGATCAGCCCGGGCCGAACCAGCTCTCGAGCGCCGAAGCGCTCCTGGGAGTGATGAACCGGGTGGGGGAGACCGCGGCGGCGGACCAACTCCGCCTGCACCTCGAACTGCATGTCTACGCCTCGCTCCTGTCCCGCGGGCGCCGCGACTTGGCGGAGCGCTACCTGGGCCAATCACCCCTGCGCAGCGCCGCACCCGAGGTGCTCGACCGCCTGCATGCCCGGGAGGGTGGGGGCTGAAAGGCATGGGCCGTCGGTCGATGTGGGGCGCGAGTTGACAGCAGCTACCGACTGTCGCGCGGCAGTGCCAGCATGCATGCACGCACCAAACCGGTTGCCTGGTTTGCCACGCTGCCGCAGGTTGACGCGTGCGCGGGGCGCGTCGCTGAAAAAAAGAAACCACCGTGACGAATCGCTTGACCGCCCGTGAACAATTGTCGCGGTGGTTACGTTCCAGGGGCTGGTTCGGTTGACCACGCAAGGAGGCACAACGCCATGGATGCACACTTTCGCGAGTACATGGGAGCGGTCGCCGGAATGCAGGAGCTCTACGGTGAGCCGGCCCACGGGCACTCCGAGTTTCATGACGGGGCCCACGTCGCCGGCGATGCCCAGTTGGAGACGGCCGTCGATTGCCCGCTGACCGCCCCCGCGGCCAAGACCACCACCGTCACGCCGGCAATCGTGGCCGAAGGACGGGAGACGGTCGCCTCCGCCGACACCGCCGTGTTCGCCAAGGCCGTCTGACCACGATCGGCACGCGGCTGCTGGGCAACCGTTGTGGGATTCACCATCAGCCCGGTGACGACCGCTGTATGGCGGCGATCCGCTGCGCTTCGTCCGCCCTGGCTGCGCGATGATCGGCCGCACATGATCGGGCGGTGGGTGCTGGCGCTGGTCGCCGTCCACGGCGTATGGCTGGCCGGCTGCATGCTGCTGCCGACGATCTCCCGAGGGCCGTGAGGCCCACCCGGTGCGTTGGGCGATCAGCGCTGGGGAAAGGTGGGGCGACAGGACTGCCCCTCCCCTCGGCTATACTCCCCGACCGTGGTCGCCGACAGGGGGTCGGGCGGCCGCTTTCCCGGGGAGACCGCCGCCATGGTCCGCCGTGCACTCGTCGCGCCTCTCGTCACGCTTGTCGTCGCACTCCAGACCGTGACGGGGGCACTCGCCCCGGCCCAGACTCCCGCCCCGGCCGGCAAACCGGCGGCCGAGAAGGCGCGGGCGATCGCCGGCGGTGCGCTCACCGGTGGCGTGCAGATCGTGGGCCGCTCCGACGGCCAGTCGGCCGCCGACAGCCCCGGCGGGGGCGGCTACCGCGGCAGCGTGTCGACCGGCAACGCGACGATCCCCGTGGTCGTCGTCGGGGGCACACCACGGCAGATGGGGTGGCATCTCGGCCGGCTCATGGCCCAGGAGATCCAGGCCTTCGTGCCGCAACTGCTCGCCAAGGTGAAGGGGCAGATGGGGGCCGACGACGCCCAACTCGCCGCCGCCTGGGGCACACAGGCCGCCTGGATCGACGATCGCGTGGAGCAGGAACTGGTCGGCATGGCGGAAGGGGCCGGCGTGCCCCTGGCGATGCTCCAGGCGGCCCACGGCGTGCCGCTGCTGATGCCCTACTCCTGCTCGGCGATCGCCGCGTGGGGGAGCGCCACCGCCGACGGCCACCTCTACCAGACGCGGAACCTCGACTGGGAACTGGAACTGGGCGCCCATGAGTACCCGGTGCTCGTGGTCTACCTGCCGCGGCACGGCCACCCCCACCTGCTGCCGACGTTCGCCGGATTCATCGGGGCCAACTGCGGCCTCTCCGCCGCCGGCATCGCCCTCTCCGAAATGGGCGACTCCCCCGCCAAGGAGATGCCCTACGACCTCCACGCCCCCCACTTCACCACCTGGTTCCGCACGCTGCTCTACGACGCCGACAGCCTCACCGAGGCCCTCGACACCTTCACGGCGCTGCCGCGCACCAAGAAATACCACTTCGTGTTCGGCGACGGCCGGGCCGACCGCCGCGGCGTGAAGATCCGGGCCCACACCGGCCCCGGCACCGACGACCTGCGGATCTGGAACGCCAACGACGGCACCGACGAATTGGCCCCCGCCGTGCTTCCCGATCTCGTTTACCAAGACGAGGGGCGCGGCGCGTTCGCGCATTTGAAAAAGCACCATGGCAGCCTCGACGCCGCCAAGCTCACCGAAGTGGCCTGCGCGATCCCGATCAAGGGGGGCAACGTCCTCGACGCCGTCTTCGACGCCACCGACCTGGTCGCCGTGGGTGAGCTACGCCGGGGCCGGCGGCGAGGCCTACGAGCGCCCCTTCGTGCGCCTGGCGCTTGCCGCCCTCGACGGCGACGGTGACGGTGACGGCGACCTCGCCGAAGGGAGCGCCGACGCCAACGGCAACGGCCGCCCCGACTTCCTCGAGGCCGCGGCCCCGGCGGCGGCGGAATAGCGGCGGCCGGTCACGAAAGCGCCGCGCCGATCAGCACGTGGGGCGAAACGCCCCGCGCGTCTGGAGCGATTCGCCCCCATCGGCCGAGGTGGCGCGTCCGAACGGGATCCGTGGCCGTCCGTGAGCGGGCCGCGGACCAACCCGCCGATCGCGCGAGCGGCTCCCGCGGCGACAGCGCCTTCGCCGTGAAAAGCAGCCGGGTTCGCGCGGGCCTGGGCTCCGGGCGGCCGTCGTGCAGGGCATGCGAGTCCCGGTCGCGATCACGCGGCGCAAGACGGCAGACCCATGGCACGCCACGTGCAATGGAACGTGGAGCGGCCCGCTTTGTCGGCCTCCCCGCCCCGCTTGGAGACCCCGTCATGACCCGCATCGGCACCGCTCTTCTGCTCCTGGCGATCGTCGCGTGGCCGTCGCGTGCCCGGGGGGAGACGATGTACGTGACCAATTACGGTCCGTTCCCCACCGGGTCGGTCGTGACGGTCGACGGGACGAGCGGCGCGCTTTCCACGTTCGCCAGCAGCGGTGTGCAGAGTCCCGGGGCGATCGCCATCGACGTCGCCGGCAACGTCTACTGCGCCAACAACGCCTCCGGTGCGGTGACGAAGCTCACGCCCGAAGGGGCCTCCACGGTGTTCGCGTCGGCGTTCAGCGGACCCTCGGGACTGGCGTTCGACAGGGACGGCAATCTCTTCGTCTCGAACTATTACTCCTCGTCGATCGACAAGGTGACGCCGGGCGGAACCAAGACGACGTTCGCCACCGGGCTGGGTGGTCCCTACATGCCCGCCTTCGATGGCGCCGGTGACCTGTATGTCCCTTCGTGGAGCACCGGATCGATCATCCGGGTGACGCCGGCCGGGGTCACGTCGACGTACACCAGCGGTTTGTCGAATCCCTATGCCGTGGCCTTCGACGCCGGTGGCACGCTGTTCGTGGCCGAGTACGGCGCCAATCGGGTGTCCAAGGTGGCGGCCGGCGGCGGGTCGTTCACCACCTTCGCCACGGGATTCAATGGTCCCTCCGGCATGGCGTTCGACGCCCGTGGCGATCTCTTCGTCGCCGACCTGCTCACCAACACCCTGCAGAAGGTCACCCCGGACGGCAATCGATCGACGTTCGCGACGGGCTTCAACCAACCGGTGGGGGTGGCGTTTTCCCGGTTGGCTCCCGTCCCGGAGGTCGATCCCCGATCGTCGGGAGTGGCGGGAGCGGTGTTGGCCATTGCGTTGGCCCTTGTCGAACGGCGCTTCCTGACACGCACCCGGGCATGACGCACGGCGCGGGATCCGGGGCCGCAGCCCCGGCGGCGGCCGAATAGCCGCGGCCGGTCACGAAAGCGCCGCGCCGATCAGCCGGGAGATGAAGGGGAGGAGCTGCTTCTTGCGGCTCACCACGTCCTTCAGTTCGTAGAGGCCGCGGGCGGGTAATTCACCTCCTCCCAGGCCTCGTCTTCGCGCGAGAGGAGGAGCAACGAGCCGTTGTTGACGACGTCGGTGACCAGGAGCGCGGAGAAGCCCAGGCCCTGCCGGGCGGCGTAGGCCTCGAGTGCCGCGCGGAGCTCCTCCTTGCGGTCCCAGAACAGGTCGAAGCCGGTCTCCTCGATCTGCGAGATCGAGAACCGCACGCCGTGTTCGCTGAACTCCTTGCAGTCCTCGCGGATCACGTCGGCGGGGCTGCTCGAGCGGAGGGCGGAACCGATCTCGAAGAACTCGCGCGTGTAGCGCTCCAGGTCGATGCGCACGTGGCGGGCGAGCCAGCCGAGCACGTCGCGGTCGACGTCGGTCGTGGTGGGGCTGCGCAGCGACAGGGTGTCGGAGATGATGCCGCTGGCCATGCACAGGGCGATGCCCGGCTCGGGCTCGATGCCGGCGGCGCGGAACTGCCGGGCCACGAGCGTGCAGGTGGAGCCCACCGGTTCGTTGACGAAACGGATCGGCTGGCTGCTCTTCAGGCCGCCGCCGAGACGGTGGTGGTCGAGGACCTCGACGATCTCCGCATCCTCCGCCCCGGCCACCGCCTGGCCGAGCTCGTTGTGATCGACGAGCACGAGCTGCGGCCTGGGGGGATTGATGACGTCGCTCTTGAAGGCCAGGCCGACGAGGCGGCCGTCGTCCTCGACCACCGGGAACACCGGCTGCTGCGACCGCTCCACCGTGGGCCGGGCGTCGGCCACGCTCATCCGCGCCGGGAGGGTGACCACGTCGGCGTCGACCACCGGATCGATGAATTGCGAGGAGCGGATCCGCATCGTGGTGTTGACGGTGTCGAAGGGGCTGCGCACCACCGCCACGCCGTTGGCCCGGGCGAGCTGCTCGAGCCCCGGGGAGAGGGTGAAGCCGCCGGTGATCACCAGGGCGCGGACGCCGTGCTCGATGGCCGGGAGCTGGATCGTGGGCCGGTCACCGCAGACCACGACCACGCGCTGCGGCGGGAAGCGGTGCATCCGTTCGGTGAACCCCTCGGCGCTCATCGCCCCCACCATGACGAGCAGTTCGATGCGCTCGTCGGTCCGCAGGGGCACCTGGAAATCACCGCCGAGGACGTCACGGATCTTGTCGAGGCTGGTCATCACGGTGCGCGAGAGGACCGGGTCCCCCTCGTCGTGGAAGAACAGGTCCATCAACTGCAGCACCGACACCAGCCCCACCACCCGGTCGTGGCTGTCGACCACGGGGATGGCACGCAGATCGTGGGCCTTCATCCGCAGGTAGGCCTCGTGGAACACGTCGCCGTGGCGGACCGTGGGCACGCCGCGGCGGCAAACGTTTTCCACCGCCGGGCGGACGTCCATCACCATCCGCGGCGGGGCCAGCCCCGCCTGTTCGAGGACGTAGGCGGTGCGCTTGTTGGGGGGACCGCAACAGGCGGCCACGGCGTCGGGACGTCCGGTGCGCTGCAGCAGGTCGGCGTAGGCCAGCGCCGCGCAGATGGCGTCGGTGTCGGGGTTGCGGTGGCCGAAGACGAGGAGGCTCATGGTGCGGGGCCGGATGGTG
>RFRL01000154.1 GCA_009924545.1 Planctomycetia bacterium
CTCGAGCACCTCGGGCAACCCCGCCGCCGCCATCCCCGCCACGCCCACGCTGACGAAGTTACGGCGGGTCAGCCCGTGACAATACCCCCGCGCAACGCCGGTCGCCACCGAAAGCATGCCCGCCTCCTTCCGGTCGGACCCCATGTCACGTCCCACCCTGGTTTGCTCCTCAGGGTAGCCCGCGCCGCCGGGCTGCTTCAAGCTCGGCGCCGGCCCGCCCCCGGGATGCCAGGGCCGTAGCGTGTATCCTGTGGCCGGGCGCTCGAGGCGCGGCCACGGGGGGCCGGGCCGGCCGGCACACGGGGACCGCGGAGCGAGGAACGCATGACGACCATGAACGAGGGGCCGGCCACCCGGGCACTGGCGGGACTGGGGCTGGTCCTGCCGCCGCCGCCGGTTCCCAAGGGTGTGTACAAGCCGGTGGTGATCGTCGAGCGGATGGTGCTCGTCTCGGGGCATGGGCCGCTGCTGCCCGACGGGCGGCTGATCAAGGGCCGGGTCGGCCGCGACCTCGACGAGCAGGCGGGCAAGGAGGCGGCCCGGCAGGTCGGGCTGGCGATCCTCGCGACCCTCGTGGCCGGCCTCGGCAGCCTCGACCGCATCGGGCGCGTCGTGAAGGTGCTGGGGATGGTCAACGCCACGCCCGACTTCACCCGACACCCCGCGGTGATCAACGGGTGCAGCGAGCTGTTCGCGGCGGTGTGGGGCACGGACCGCGGCATCGGTGTCCGCAGTGCCGTCGGCATGGCGTGCCTCCCCGACGACATCGCCGTCGAAATCGAGGCGGCCTTCGAGCTGGCCTGAGGGTGGGCCGACGATGACCGAACAGATCCTCCCCGTGGTCGTGGCGATCGCGGCCCTGGTGGCGCTGGTCGCGGTGTGGCGGGTGCCCCCCTTCCTGGCGTTCTTGCTCGTGTCGATCGGCGCGGCGGCGTGGATCGGTTTCCCAGCGGACGCCGCGGGGAAGTCGCTGCCGAAGACGATCCAGACGGGGCTTGGCGCGGTGTTCGGCCAGTTGGCGATCACCCTCGTCGCCGGCGCGATGCTCGGGCGGCTCGTGGTGGTCAGCGGTGCAGCGCAGCGCATCGCCGACGTGCTCGTGCGTCTGGCCGGGCCCGGCCGGCTCGGCTGGGCGATGGCGGCGGCCGGGTTCATCATCGGCATCCCGCTGTTCTACGGCGTGGCGTTCATGCTCCTGGTACCGATCCTCCTGGCGGTCGTCGCCCGGGGCCGGCAGCCGGTGATCGCGGTCGCCCTCCCCGCCTGCGCGGCGATGAGCCTGGCCCATGGTCTGTTGCCGCCGCACCCGGCCCCGACGGCGCTCGTCGAGCGCTTCGGAGCCGACATGGGGCGCATGCTGTTGGGCCTCGTCGTCGCCCTGCCGGCGCTGGTGGTGGGGGGGCCGCTGTTCGCCCGCTGCCTGCGCGGGATGCAGGCCGCACCGCCGGCCAGCCAGTCGGCGGCGCTCCTCCGCGCGGAGCAACTCCCCGGGTCGGCGGTCAGCTTCCTCACCGCCCTCCTCCCGGTCTACCTCCTGGCTGGTGCGTCGGTGGCGGCCTGGCGGCCCCCGACCGACCCGGGCCTGGCGGGGGCACCCGATCTGGTGATGCTCGCCGCCCTCCTCGTCGCCGCCGTGACGCTCGGCATCGCCCGGGGATGGGGGCTCGGCCGGGTGATGGACACTTACACCGCAGCGATCCCCGACGTCGCCCCGACACTGCTGGTGATCGCCGGTTCCGGGGCCTTCCGCCAGGTGCTCGTCGACACGGGGGTCGATGGCACGCTTGCGACGGCGCTCCGCGACCTGCCCCTCGATCCGCTCGTCCTCGCCTGGGCGGTGACGGCGGTGCTGCGGGTGTGCGTGGGTTCGGCGACCGTGGCCGGACTGACGGCGGCCGGCATCGTCGCTCCGCTCGTCAAACAGGCCGGCGTGGATCCCGACCTGGCGGTCCTCGCCGTGGGGGCGGGAACGCTGTTTTGCTCGCACGTCAACGACGTGGCCTTCTGGATGTTCCGCGATGCCTTCGGGGTGTCGCTGGGCGACACGCTGAAGAGCTGGACGGCGATGGAGTCGATCGTGTCGGTCGTCGCGTTGGTGGTGGTGCTCGTGCTCGACAGGCTCCTGTGAAGGGGGACGACCATGTTCATCGTCGATGCCCATCTCGACCTGGCGATGAACGCCATGGAGTGGAACCGTGACCTGCGGCTCCCGGTGGCGGAGATCAACGCCCGCGAACGGGCCCGGGGCCTGACCGACAAACCCGACCGGGGCAATGCCGTGGTGTCGCTCCCGGAGCTGCGCCGCGGCGGGATCGGCCTGGTGGTGGCCACGCAGATCGCCCGCTTCGTGGCCCCCGACAACCCGCTCCCCGGCTGGCACTCCCCCGAACAGGCGTGGGCCCAGACGCAGGCCCAGCGCCACTGGTACCTCGCCATGGAGGAGGCCGGGCAGATCGTCCTCATCGCCGATCGTGCGGCGCTCGACCGCCATGTCGAGCGCTGGGAGCGGGCCCTCGCCGCCGGTGCCGACACCGCGACGCTGCCGGTGGGCTGCATCCTCTCCCTGGAAGGGGCCGATTCACTCGTCACGCCCGCGTGGCTCGAGCGCGCGTGGGGCCACGGGCTCCGCGCCTGCGGGCCGGCCCACTACGGACCCGGGCGCTACGCCCACGGCACCAACGCCACGGCGGAGCTGAGCGCCGCCGGTCGTGAACTGCTCGCCGGGATGGACCGGTTGGGAATGATCCTCGACGCCACCCACCTGTGCGACGCCGCCTTCTGGGCGGCCCTCGACGTGTTCTCCGGTCCGGTGTGGGCCAGCCACAACAACTGCCGGGCCATCGTCGACCACAACCGGCAGTTCTCCGACGAGATGATCCGGGCGCTGGTGTCGCGCGGGGCGGTGATCGGCGGGACCCTCGATGCCTGGATGATGGTCCCGGGGTGGATCCGGGGCCGCTCCACCCCGGAGACCACGGGCTGCCGCCTGTCGACCCTCATCGACCACCTCGACCACATCTGCCAGATCGCCGGCAACGCCGACCACATCGGCATCGGCTCCGACCTCGACGGCGGCTACGGCCGGGAGCAGTGCCCCGCCGACGTCACCACGATCGCCGACCTGGCACGCGTGGAGGGCCTGCTCGCCGACCGGGGCTATGCCCCCGCCGACATCGCCAAGGTGATGCACGGCAACTGGCTGCGGTTCCTCCGCGCGGCCTGGCACCGGTGATCGGCCCGCCACCGACACCTGCCGGCAGGCCGGCCGGGCCCGTCGGGCCCGTGGCCCGCCCAGCGCCGACGTCGAACCCCGGACGCGAGCCCGGGTTCGTCAGGCGTGGATCGCCCGGCCGTCGGCGGCGAGGGCCGCTTCCTTGAGTGCCTCGGGGAGCGTCGGGTGCGCGTGGCAGACGCGGCCGATGTCCTCCGCGGTGGCCCCGAAGGCCATCGCCGCCGCCGCCTCCCCCACGATGTCGCCGGCCGCCGGACCGATGACATGCACGCCGAGCACGCGGCCGGTGGCCTTGTCGGCGAGGAGCTTGACCTTCCCGGTGGTGTCGTTGATCGTGCGGGCCCGGCCGTTGGCCCGGAAGGGGAACACGCCCTTGGTGTAGGCCACCCCGGCGGCGAGGAGTTGTTCCTCGGTCTTGCCGACCGCGGCGATCTCCGGATGGGTGAACACCACGGCCGGCACGAGGTCGTAGTCGACGTGGCACCATCCGCCACGGAGCCCCTCGGCGCAGGCCACGCCATCCTCCTCCGCCTTGTGGGCGAGCATCGGACCGGGGATGCAGTCGCCGATCGCCCACACCCCGGCCGCCGACGTCCGGAAATGGTCGTCCACGGGTATGAACCCGCGCCCGTCGGTGACGATGCCGACCGTGTCGAGCCCGATGTCCTCGGTGGCGGGCCGGCGCCCGGTGGCGGCCAGGACCCGGTCGCAGCGGATCGGCTCCATCCCCGCGCACTCGACGACGCAGCCGCCGTCGACCGAGCGGGCGCTGGTCACCTTGGCACCCAGCCGGACATCGAGCCCCTGGCGCCGGAACAGGCCGAGGGCCTCGGTGGCGATCTCGCCGTCGATCCCCAGGAGGATCCGGTCGGCATATTCGAGGACGGTGACCTTCGCCCCCAGGCGCCGCCACACGCTCCCCAACTCCAGTCCGATGTAGCCGCCGCCGATGACCACCAGGTGGCCCGGTACGGCATCGTAGGCCAGGGCCTCCGTGCTCGTGCCGACCCGCTGCCCGTCGACCTCGACCCCCGGCAGCACGACACTGCTGCTCCCGACGGCGAGAATCACCCGCTCCGCTTCGAGGATGGTCTTCGTGCCGTCGTCGGCCGTCACTTCCACCCGGCCGGGACCGGCGAGCCGGGCGGTGCCGCGGTAGCGGACCACCTTGTGCTTGGCCAGCAGCGCCTCCACCCCCTTGGCGAGTGTCGCCACCACCTCGTCCTTGCGGGCCAGCATCGTGGCCAAGTCGAGGGTCACTCCCGACACGGTGACGCCGTGGACGGCGAGGCCGTGCCGCGTCTCCTCGTAGCGGTGACTCGACTCGAGGAGGGCCTTGGAAGGGATGCAGCCCACTCGCAGGCAGGTGCCACCGAGGCGCGGCTCACGCTCCACGACCGCGGCAGGGATGCCCAGTTGCGCCGCGCGGATCGCCGCCACGTAGCCCCCCGGGCCCCCGCCGATGACCACCAACTCGTGTCGCACGCTGGGCTCCCTTGTTCCGTGATGACGACGTTCTCAGACCTCGAGCAACAGCCGGCCCGGATCCTCGACCGTTTCCTTGACGCGGCGGAGGAACGTGACGGCCTCGCGCCCGTCGACGAGACGATGATCGTAGGTGAGGGCGATGTACATCATCGGCCGGATCACCACCTGACCGTTGACGGCCACGGGGCGGTCCTGGATCGCGTGCAGTCCGAGGATGCCGCTCTGCGGCGGGTTGACGATCGGGGTCGAGAGCAGGGATCCGTAGACGCCGCCGTTGGAAATCGTGAACGTGCCCCCCTGGAGCTCCTCGAGCTTGATCTTGTTTTCCCCGGCGCGGCGGGCGAAATCGGCGATCCCCGACTCGATCTGCGCGAACGAGAGGCTCTCGGCGTTGCGCAGCACCGGCACCACCAGCCCCTTGCCGCCCCCCACGGCGATGCCGATGTCACAGTAGTCGCGGTACACCACGTGGGGATCACGGAACTCGGCGTTCACCTGCGGCACAGCGCGCAGCGCCTCGACCACGGCCCGGACGAAGAACGACATGAACCCGAGCTTCGCCCCGTGCCGTTCCTGGAAGGCGTCTTTGAACTTGGCCCGGAGGCCCATCACCCCGCTCATGTCGACCTCGTTGAAGGTCGTCAGCAAGGCCGCCTGCTGCTGGGCCTCGACGAGGCGCTCGGCGATGCGGCGCCGGATCGGGCTGATGAGCACCGGGCGCTCCTCGCGCGATCCCCGGGGAGACTGCGGCGCGAGACCCTGTCCCGCCGCCGGCGTCAGGGGTGCGGCCGGCCGTGCCGGCGGGGAGGCGACGCGGGCCGCGGCGGCGGCAGCAGAGGCGTCGGCCCTGGTCACCCGGCCACCGGGTCCGGTACCGGTGGCGGCGGTGGCGGGCAGCCCCGCCTCACCAAGCACCCGTTGGGCCGCCGGCATGACGCGCGGCGGAGTGGCGGGCGCGACCCGCTCCACAGAACCGATGTCGGTACGGCCATCCTTGCGGCTGACGCCGACGACGGTGCCCACCGGCGAAGACGCTCCCTCTCCGGCCGGCTGCCCTCCGGCCGCCACCGCCTCGAGATATCCGATCACCTCCCCCACCGTCGCCTTTTCGCCCGCGCCCTTCAGGATCCGGACGATGGTCCCGTGGGTGGGCGCGGGAAGTTCGACCGTCGCCTTGTCACTCTCGATTTCCACCACCGGTTCGTCGGTCGCGACGACATCGCCCTCGCGCTTTTTCCACTGGCCGACCATCACCTCGGTGATCGACTCGCCAACCTCGGGAACCTTGAGCTCGATGGGCATGGGTGACTCACCGCCCGGGGGCGGCACGAGAGGGGAGGGTATCGGACCGGAAAAGGACACGGCGAAAACCAGTTGACCATCGGGCGCCCACGGAGGGGAACCCCGCACCGGGAAACCCCGTCCACGGAAACCCCGACGCCAGGCGAGCCCGGGGCATCCCCCCGGTGCAGCGGGCGGCGATCAGCCCTGGAACGCAGCGTTGAGCAACTCGTTCTGTTCGAGGTCGTGGCTCTTTTTCGAGCCGGTGGCGGGGCTGGCGGCGCTCTGCCGGCAGACGCCCGAGAACGGAAACCGGTCGAGCAACCGCTCGCCGAACTGGATGCGGATGAACCGCCAGGCGCCCATGTTCTCCGGCTCGTCCTGCACCCACACGACCGGCGTTCCGGGCGCGTAGCCGGCGAGCGTTGCCTCCAGCTCGCGCTTCGGCAGCGGGTAGAGCTGCTCGAGCCGCACCACCGCCACGTCGCCGCGCCCCGAGTCCTGGCGGCGCTTCTCCAATTCGTAGGCCACCTTGCCGGTGCACAGCAGGACGCGTTTGACGTCCCGCGCCGGCACTGCCGGATCGGGTATCACCCGCTGGAAGATCCCCTTCACGAGCTCGTCGAGTGGCGATACGCAGCCCGGATGACGGAGGAGGCTCTTGGGGGTGAAGAGCACCAGCGGCTTCCGCCACGACCGCAGCACCTGCCGCCGCAGGCAGTGGAAGATCTGGGCGGGGGTCGTCGGCTGCACGATTTGGATGTTGTCCTTGGCCCCCAGCGACAAGAAGCGCTCCAGCCGGGCGCTGGAGTGCTCGGGCCCCTGCCCCTCGAAGCCATGAGGCAGGAGCATCACCAGCCCCGAGAGCCGGTTCCATTTGTCTTCGGCGCTGACGATGAACTGGTCGATGACGACCTGCGCGGCGTTGACGAAGTCGCCGAACTGCGCCTCCCACATCACGAGCCCGTCGGGGCAATCGAGGCTGTAGCCATATTCGAAGCCGAGGACTCCCGCCTCGGAGAGTGGACTGTTGTAAATCTCCACCGGCGCTTGGTCGGGGGCGAGGTGCTCGAGGGCGCAGTACGTCTCGTCGGTGACGGCGTCGTGGATCACGGCATGGCGGTGGCTGAACGTACCGCGCTGGCTGTCCTGACCCGAGAGCCGGATGCGCAGCCCCTGCGTGGACAGCGTCGCCAGGGCGAGGGCCTCGGCCGCCGACCAGTCGAGGGGCACCGCGCCTGCGGCCATCTGCTGCCGCGATTCGAGGAACTTGGCGATCTTGGGATGCGGCTGGAACCCGTCGGGCAGCGACACGAGCCGGCCGAGCAGGTGGACGAGGTGGTCGCGGGGCACGCCGGTGTCGACATCGACGGCATCCCGTTCCCGACCGCCCGTGTAGAACGACCACACCCCAGCCAACTCGTTGGGCTGGACGTAGTCGTCGCGCTTGGCGGCCGACAGTTCCTGGTCGAGCCGGCGGCGGTGCTCGTCGGCGATCTGCAGCGCCTCCTCGCGCGTGACGTCGCCGAGGGTGAGCAGCTTCTCCAGGTAGCTTTCGTGCACGCTCGGACGGCGCTCGATCACCCGGTACAGCGCCGGCTGGGTGAATGCCGGCTCGTCCGCCTCGTTGTGGCCGCGCCGCCGGAAGCAGTACATGTCGATGACCACGTCGCGTTGGAACTCGCGACGGAAGTCGAGAGCCAACGCGACCGCTTGGGCCACCGCCTCGGGGTCCTCGCCGTTGACGTGGAAAATGGGGATCTGGAGCATCTTCGCCACGTCGGTGGCGTAGGTGCAGGACCGCGCCTCTCCCGGGCCGGTCGTGAAGCCGATCTGGTTGTTGACGATCACGTGCAGCGCGCCGCCCACGCGGTAGGCCTCCAGCTCGCTGAGGTTGAGCGTCTCCTGGATCACACCCTCGCCGGCGAAGGCGGCGTCGCCGTGGATGAGGATCGTCAGGCCGTTCTGCCGGGCCCGGTCGCCGACGCGGTCCTGGCGGGCGCGGAGCCGACCGATCGCCACCGGATTGACG
Organism: Planctomycetia bacterium; assembly: GCA_009924545.1. Taxonomy (GTDB): domain Bacteria; phylum Planctomycetota; class Planctomycetia; order Pirellulales; family UBA1268; genus F1-20-MAGs016. The sequence goes on from RFRL01000154.1 coordinate 8,034, forward strand.
AACTCCAGATGGCTGGGGTTGAAGCACAGCGACAGGTGCACGGTGCGGCCGTTGGCCGCCTTGTGGTCGGTGGAGTGACCGAGGTGGTACTTGACGTCGCCGCGGCCGATGTGCAGTTCCGGATCGAGGTCGGCGAACTCGCGGAAGATCCGCTGCGGGCTCTTCCCCATGATGTTGGCGAGGACGTTGAGCCGGCCGCGATGGGCCATCGCCATCACCACGTCGTCGATCTCGTGCACGGCGGCCCGCTCGATCGCCATGTCGAGAAGCGGCACGAGTGTCTCCGAGCCCTCCAGGGAGAAGCTCTTCGCCCCCAGGAACCGCTTCTGGATGAACTCCTCGAACACCGCCGCCGTGGTCATCTGCCGGTAGATCCGCAACTGCTGCCGGCGGTCGAGTTGGATGCGGTTCTCGCAACCCTCCATCCGGACCTGGAGCCACTGCCGCACGCGGAGGTCGTCCATGTGCATGAACTGGACGCCGATCGACCGGCAGTAGGTGTTGCGCAGCCGCTTGATGATCTGCCGCAGGGTCATCGACTGCGGCCCCTCGATCGTGTCGGTGGAGAACACCCGGTCGAGGTCTTCGTCGGTGAGGTGGTAAAAGCAGGGGTCGAGCTCCGGCAGACCGGGACGGGGCCTCCCCAGCGGATCGATCTCCGCCATCAGGTGACCGCGGACGCGATAGGCGCGGACCAACTGGTCGACACGGTCCTGGAGGAACGCCACGCGTTCCTCGCCGGCCGTCCCGGTCGCGACCGGCGGCAGCGGGAGGGGCATCGCCTCCCCCGCCGGGGCGTCGGGAAGGTGAACGGCCCCGTTGGCGATCGCCACCGCACGGGCCGTGGCGATCCCGTCGGGGGTGACGAGGCCGCCGTTTTCCCACGCGTCCCTGCCCGGACCGCGCCCCGGCGCCGCCGTCTCCCGATTCGCCGGACCGGCGCCGGCTGCGCGGTAGCCATTGGTGGCCGCCGGGGGCCGGGACAGCGACAGGAAATACTCCTGCCAATCGGCCGACACGCTCGTCGGATCGGCCTGCCAGGCGGCAAACAGTTCCTCGAGGAACCCGAGGTTCGCGGCGCCGGCCAGATCAACGTCGTCGGCCGGTTTGTCGATGACGGTCACGATGGGTGGTTCCCAGGGGGTCAGGGTCGGTGTGTCAGCGGGCCAGCAGCAGCCGACCGGGGCTCTCCAGGTAGCCGATCACTTCGGCCAGAAATCGGGCCGCGGCCGCGCCGTCGACGAGTCGGTGGTCGTAGGACAGCGAGAGGGGCATCATCAGCCGCGGCTCGATCCGATCCTCGCGCACCACCGGCATCCGCCGGGATCGGCCGACCAGGAGGATCGCCACCTCGGGCCAGTTGATGATCGGCGTGGAGTAGGTGCCGCCGATGGCGCCGAGGTTGCTGATGGTGAACGTGCCGCCGCGCAGGTCCTCGATGCCGTACTGGGAGCTCTTGGCCTTCTCGGCGGTGCCGGCCACCGCCTGGGCGATCTCCGGGATCGACAGGCCGTCACAGCCGCGCAGCACCGGCACGACCAGCCCGCGCGGGGTGTCGACCGCGAGGCCGATGTTGACGTAGTCCTTGTAGACGATCTCCCCCTTGTCGATGTCGATCGCGGCGTTGATCGTGGGGTGGAGCCGCAGCGACAGGCTCACCGCCTTGATCACGAACGACAGCGCCGTGAGCTTGACGTTGGCCTTGGCGTGCTCCTCGGCGCTCGCCTTGCGGAGCCGCTCCAGCTCCGTGACGTCGGCATCGTCGAAGTTGGTGAGGTGCGGGATCGTGGTCACGCTGCGGACCATGTTGGCCGCGATCGTCTTCCGCATCCGCGACATCTGTTCCCGGCGGACCGGTCCCCAGTCG
>RFRL01000155.1 GCA_009924545.1 Planctomycetia bacterium
TGAGCATTCGGACATGCCAGCGGTCGAAGTGCCGTCGATCGCCGCGTCGTCCGACCCTGCGATCGCCCTGGAGCGCGTCCGCGGGTTCATCGATCCTCGGCTCGCTGCATCCCTGCCCCCCGCGCCCGATGCTTCGCCGCGTCTGCTGGAGGCGATGCGCTATGCTCTCCTCGCTCCCGGCAAGCGACTGCGCCCGGCTCTGGTGCTCTGGTCAGCCGGAGCCGTGGCACCCGCCGGGATGCCGCCCGAGGCGGCCTGGGAGGCGGCCATACCGGCGGCCATCGCCATCGAGATGATCCACGCCTACTCGCTCGTCCACGACGACCTCCCGGCGATGGACGACGACGATCTGCGTCGCGGGCGCCCCACGTGCCACCGCGCCTTCGACGAGGCGACGGCCATCCTCTGCGGTGACGCCCTCCAGGCGCTCGCGTTCTCCACCCTGGTCGCCGGCATGCCGACGGCGACGGCCGCCAAGGCCGCCCTCGTCCTTGCCCGGGCCTCCGGCCCCGAGGCCCTCGTCGGTGGCCAGGCCGACGACCTGGCGGTCGAGCGCGGGTGGCAACCCGACCTCTCCACGGCGTCGGCCGTCGAGCAACTGCGCTGGCTGGAGCGTGTGCACCGACGAAAGACCGGCGAACTGTTCCGGGCCGCGGTGGCCCTCGGCGGGCTGGCAGTGCAGGCGGCCGACGGGCAGTTGGCCATGCTCGACACCTACGCCCGCAGCTTCGGCCTCGCCTTCCAGATCGCTGACGACCTGCTCGACGCCGAAGGTGACGAGGCCACGGTTGGCAAACGTGTCGGCAAGGATGCGGGACGCGGCAAACTCACCTTCCCCACCGTCGCCGGGCGCGAGGAGAGCCGGCGGCGGGCCGGCGATCTTGCCGCATCGGCACGGTCCGCCACCGACGCCATCGGCCCGGCGGCGGAACCGTTGGGTCGACTGGCCGGTTGGATCGTGTCCCGCGATCATTGACCGCAGGAAAAACCCCTGGTCAGCTTTCCGACCCCGTTGGCTCACCGCACGACACCCGCTTTCCTCCAGCCCCCGATCCCGCGTTGGAGTGGCCTTCCAGCCACCCCCCCGGTCCAGCCACTCGAAAAACACACAAGGACGTACCCGCCATGACGCGGCTCCTCCCGTCCATCATGTCCCCACGGGACCTCGCCGACCTCTCCCACGAGCAACTGGAACAGCTCGCGGTCGAGATGCGCCGCTCGCTGTGCGAGGTGGCGACGACGCGCACGGCCCACTTCGCCTCCAACCTCGGCGTCGTCGAGCTCTGCCTGGCCCTCCACAAGGTCTTCGACTTCAGCCGCGACCGGCTCATCTGGGACACCGGCCACCAGATCTACCCGCACAAGCTGATCACCGGTCGCTTCGCCCGCTTCGCAACGATCCGCACCCGCGGCGGCCTCATGGGCTACCCCAACCCCGACGAGAGCCCCTACGACCTGTTCATGACCGGCCACGCCGGTTCGAGCGTGTCGACGGCCCTGGGATTGGCCAGCGGCGACGATCTCTGCGGCCGTGGCGATCGCCGCGCGGTGGCGGTGATCGGCGACGGGGCCCTCCCGTCCGGCATCGTTTTCGAAGCCCTCAACAACGCCGGCTTCCTCAAGAAGCGGCTCCTGGTGATCCTCAACGACAACAAGATGTCGATCTGCCCGCGCGTCGGCGCGTTGGCCGAGTACCTCGACGTGATCCGCACCAATCCCTGGTACCGCGGCATCAAGCACCAGGCCGGTGAGATCATCAAGGGCGTGCCGATGGTGGGCGAGTCGATGGAGCGGATGCTGCTCAACGTGAAGGACTCGCTCAAGGCGACGCTTCACGGCGGCATGCTCTTCCAGTCGCTCGGCGTCCGGTATTTCGGCCCGGTCGACGGCCATTCCCTCCCCGGGCTCATCCGCTACCTGGAGCTCGTCAAGGACGAGGAAGGCCCGATCCTCCTCCATGTGCTCACGGAGAAGGGGCACGGCTTCAAACCGGCCGTCGACGATCCGGTCTTCTTCCACACGCCGGCGCCCTTCGAGTGCGACGACGACGACTGCGTGATCGCCATCAAGAAGTCGTCGGCCCGCACCTACACCGACGTGGCGAGCGAGTCGATCGGGCACGCGATGCGCCGCGACCCCAGCGTGACGGTGATCACCGCGGCGATGTGCCAGGGCAACAAGCTGGAACCAGTGCGGGCCGAGTTCCCCGACCGGTTCTTCGACGTGGGGATCTGCGAATCCCACGCGGTGGCTTTCGCCGCCGGACAGGCCAAGGTGGGCTGTCGGCCGGTCGTCGACATCTACAGCACTTTCCTCCAGCGCTCCTACGATCAGATCTTCCAGGAAGTCTGCCTGCAGAATCTCCCGGTGGTGTTCATGCTCGACCGGGCGGGGCTCACCGGACCCGATGGCCCCACCCACCACGGCTCCTTCGACCTCGGGTACCTGCGCCTGTTCCCCAACATGACGGTGCTCGCCCCCGGCGACGAACACGACCTCGCGGCGATGCTCGATTGGGCCCTGACGCAAGCGGGGCCGGTGGCGATCCGCTACCCCAAGGCGGTCGTCGATCTCCACCCCGGGCAGCGGCCAGCGATCGAAATGGGGGTGGCGGAGACGATGCGTGCCGGCAGCGACGGACTGATCGTCGCCTGCGGCACCCTGCTCGGCGCCAGCCTCGCCGCGGCGGCTACCCTCGCCGAGGAGGGACTCGATGTGGCGGTCGTCAATGCACGTTTCGTCAAGCCGCTCGATCCGCGGATCGTGGAGCGCATCGAGTCGGCACCGTGGGTGGTGACGGTGGAGGAGAACGCCCTGCACACCGGCTTCGGCGGGGCCGTGCTGGAGGCGTGTGCCGATGCCCGCGTCAGCGAAAACCGTGGCCCACTGCCACCGCTCGCCCGCCTCGGGCTTCCCGACCGGTTCGTAGAGCACGGTGAACGGGGAGAACTGCTCGCCGAACTGAGTCTCGACGCCGCGGGGATCGCCGCCACCTGTCGTGCCCTGGCCGCCCGTCAACCGCTGTCGGCCTCCGTCGGCTCGACGATCACGGCGAACCGTTGACCTCCCTGCGGAGCCCCCGATGCCCTCCGCCCGACGCCTGTGCCCCGAGCAGGCCGCCCCTGCCGACCTCGGGATCGCCATCGTGGGATCATCCGCGATGGAAGCGATCGCCGCGGAGGCGGATCGACTGGCGGCGCGACTGGCGGCGCGCGGCCACCGCGCGTGGACCGCACAGGTGCCCCGGCGCGACGCGTCAGCGCCCCCACCCCAACCCGACGACACGGCCGTCCTCCCGGGCGCCGACGTGGTGATCGTCCTGGGGGGGGACGGCACGATCCTCCACACCGCGCGGTGGATGGCCTACCACCAGGTGCCCGTCTTGGGGGTCAACCTCGGCACGCTCGGCTTCCTCGCGGACCATCCCCGGGAGGAGATCGACGCCGCGATCACCGACATCGAAACCGGCCGGTTCCGCCTCGTCGATCACATGCTCTTCGAATGCCAGGTGCTCCGCGCCGGGAGCACCGTGTGCCGGGAACTGGGGATGAACGACGTCTCGGTGCTCGCCGGCCCCCCCTTCTCGATGATCGAGATCCGACTCCACGTCGACGGAGAGTTCGCGACCACCTACCGGGGCGACGGCCTGATCATGAGCACGCCCGTGGGCTCGACGGCCTACAACCTCTCGGCCGGGGGGCCGATCGTCCGCAAGGATCTCGATGCCTTCATCTTCACGCCGCTCAACCCCCACGCCCTCACCAACCGCCCGGTGGTCGATTCGGCGGAACGGACCTACGACCTGTTCGTGCCGCGGCCGAACGCCGGTTCGGCGTGCGTGGTCGATGGCCGGATGATGACCGCGATCGAGGCGGGCGACTGCGTGGCAGTGCGGCGCGCGGCCCCCCGGTTCAGCCTCGTCGAAACGAGCCACCACGGCTACTATCGCACGCTGCGGGACAAACTCCACTGGGGAGGTGGCTTCCAGCCCACCGGACCGCAGGCCACCCGCGGGGGACCGCCGACATGCTGATCCCGCTCCGACGGTCGTGGCGCCTGCCGCCCCGGCACCGGCCGACCCGGCGCCGCGAGGCGCGCCAACCCGCGGCGCTCTCCGACCGGCGGGGCGTGGGGCTCATTTCCGCAGGCCGCTGGCGGGCCGCGCTCGGCGGGGCGCTCCTGGGGATGACGCTCGGCCCGGGCCACGCCACCGGGGCGGCGACCGCCGAGGAGACGGTGCGGCTGGAATACCGGTTTCGGCAGGGGGAGGAGGTGCCGATGGCGGTCGCCCATCGGGCCCTCACCGAGACCACGGTGGCCGGCACCCGACAGACGGTCGAGACGGCCACCGATTCGACACGGCGCTGGCGCGTGGTGGAGGTCGACGATTCCGGTCGGACGACGATCGAGAGCTCCGTCCACGACGTGACGATGACATCGCGGACGAGCGACCGCGGCGAGTTGCGCTGGAACAGTCGCGCCGCCGACCCACCGCCACCGGGCTACGAGACGCTCACCGACAATCTCGGGGTGCCGTTGTCACGACTGGTGATCGATCGCGCCGGACGGGTCATCGAACGGCGCGACCTCCGTGTCCAACCGCCGCCTGCCACCGGCGATCTGATGGTCGTGCCGCTACCCGACGGGCCCGTGGCCCGGGGCGCGGAATGGACCGTCCCGCAGGAGGTTGTTGTCGAGGTGCCGGGGGGACCGCGCCGGGCTGTCCGGACGCGGCTCCGCTACCGGCTCGACGACATCCGCGACGGCGTTGCCGTGATCCATGTCGACACCACCGTCCTCTCCCCGGTCGACGATCCGCGGCTCGAGGCGCGACTCCTCGAACGGATCTGGGACGGCACGATCCGCTTCGACGTCGAACGTGGCCGGGTCATCAGCCGCACCACCGGGATCGATCGGCGCGTGGTGGGCTTCAGCGGTGCGGAGTCGAGCCTCCGCTACAAAGCCAGCTTGGAGGAGCGGCTCGCCATACCGTGAGGCGGTGGCCCATCACCCTGCCAGGAGCAGTTCCTCGATCCGGGTGATGGCATCGACGATCCGCCAACTGGCGTCCGCGAGCACCACCGGCTGGTCGGCCGCCAACCACGCCGTCACGGTCTTGTGGGCCGACAGCACCGTGGAGTGACTGCGGCGCCCGAAGTACGCCCCGATCTCCATGAGCGACGCCGACGTGTGGCGTCGGGCCAGGAACATGGCCAGCATCCGCGGATGGTTCACGGCCCGGCCGCGGCTCCGCGACTGGAGGCTACCCGGGGCCAGCCCCAGCCCCGTGCACACGGCCCGATCGATGTCGGCCAGGCGACTGCCCCGGCCACACGACCGCACCAGATCGGCGAGCGCCTCGGCGGCGAGGCCGAGGGTGATCGGCGTGCCGAGCATCAAGCTCGTGGCCTCGAGACGGTTCACCGCACCGGCCAACTCCCGGGGATGACGCACCAGTCTCGTGGCGATGAAGGCCACGACGTCCACGGGCAGTTCGATCCCGCGCTGCGCCGCCATCGCGGCCACGATCCCGCGCCGCAGGGTTTCATCGGCGGGTTGGATCCGCGCCGTCATGCCGCCGGCGAGGCGGGCGCGGAGCTCGGGGCCGAGCTCCACGATGGTATCGACGTCGCGGTCGGCGGCGAGCACGACCTGCCGACCACGCCGCAGCACCGCCTCGATGGTGTGGAGCAGTTCGGTGACGGTGACGCGGGCATTGCGACCGGCGAAGAACTGCAGGTCGTCGATGACGAACACTTCGGCACCGCGACACCCACGGCGGAACGCCGCCACGCCGCCGCCGTGGAGCGACTGGAGAAAGGCGGTGGTGAACTGCTCGGCGCTGGAAAACACGACCCCGCCGGACGGACGCCGGTCGCGGACCCGCTGGCACAGCCCTTCGAGGAGGTGCGTCTTGCCGCAGCCGCCGGGACCGACGATCACCAGCGGCGAAACCTGCCCCGGGCGTTCCAATGCCATCTCGATGGCGGTGCACGCCATGCGATTGCCCGCCCCGACCACGAACGCCTCCAGCCGCATGGTCAGCCGCGGGGCAGTGCCGGGTACGGACGACGGCGTCGCTGCGGCGGCGCGGCTGCCGGCCAGCGACCCAATGAGCGGCGCCACCGCCGGCACGGATTCAGCCTGCGGTGCGCTGGTCGTTCGGCGACCTTCGGGCCGCTCCCCGCCGATGCCCCGACTGGGGGCTGTCCCGGCCGGCGAATCGCCAGCGACCGGGGGTGCCGGCGGGGGATTGCACGACGTCACCGCAACCCATGCCACCGGAAGCTCGTGTCCGCAGGCAGTCACGACCGCCCGGACGACGTCGGCGTGAAAACTCCGCTGCAGCCACTCCAGGGCGAACGCTCCCTGCACGACGATCCGCACCTGACATCCGGCCGTGGGAGTCTCCAGGACCTCCAGGGCCGCTCCATCGGCAAACCACAGCTCATACCGCTGGGCGCCGATCCGCTCGCGGAGTGCCGCCTGGACCCGCTCTGCCAGTTCGGTCGCGGGCACTCCGCGACGTTCGGCAGCCGGCAGGCCACCCGGAGGAGCAGCCGCACCATCCACCGTGCAGGTCACCGTGTGCAGACGGGCGCCGGCAGCGGTCTTCACAGGCGATGGGAACGACGCGGGAGCTTGTCTGGCCGTCCGTGCCATGGCGTCGTTCCAGCGTGGTCACCCGCATCCATCTGGCAGGTGCCGCAGCCGGTGGAAGGCATCCATCCGGCAGCGAACGAGGCGGAGTATAGGGGGGCATGAAGTGCTGTCAATTCATGACAGCATCGGTCGTCTCCACGAGGAAAAAACCGTTTCATGATGGCATTCGGGGGCATCCCCACGACGTCCTATACTCGTCACCTCACGCAACTCTTGCGAGGGAGACGCCATGGACACGCTCTCGGCGGCCGCTTCGAGGGCCGTCGTCGAACGACGTGATGCGGTGGACCGCGCGGTGCGGTGCGCGGCGCATCGGCATCTGCCCGCCGTGGCTCTGGCGGCGGTCGCGCTCGCCGTCCCGGGACTCATCTGCCGAGCTTTCGCCGGCGACGAACCCGCACCGTTCTTGCCGGGGGAAATCTCGATCGGCACACCCCTGCCCCTCCCTGGTCGGGACGAGGGGCGACCGGCGCCTGCCACCGCCACCACTCCTCCACCGCCGTTTTCCCTCGTCGCTCCCCCGGCCGATCCCACACCGGCCACCACACCGGCCACCGCCACCGCACCACGTGCGGCCGTGACACCGCTTCCGGCCACGAGTCCCCCACCGGCCACGCCGCGGGAGCCCTCCCCGGCGGCAGGCTGGTTCGGGTGGACGCTCGACGACAATGTCGTCACCGGCCGGCTGGTGGTGGCCGAAGTGACGGCCGACGGCCCCGCGGCCCGCGCGGGGATCCGCCCCCAGGACATCCTCCTGGCGATCGACGGGCACAGGCTCTCCTCCGCCGACGAGCTCGCCGCCGCGCTGGCCGCGATCCCGGCCGGCCGGACGGTGTCGGCTGCGTTCGCCCGGGCCGGCGGCATCGAGGAGGTGTCGCTCACCCCCCGACCGCGCCCCCGGGCGGGCCGAACCAGCGCCGCGGTCGGCGCGACGCGTGCCGACGACCGGGTCGCGCCCGCAGCCGCGTGGCAGCCGGCCACGGGCAGCCCTCCCCCGCCCCGCCGCCTCGACGCCGCCGGGCTTGCCGCGGGCCGGCCGGCGCTGGGCGTGCGGACGTTGCCCGTCGATGCGGCCACGCAGTCGCGGTTCGCCCTGCCACAGGCATCGGGAGCGCTCGTCATCGGCGTCGTCCACGAACTGCCCGCGGCCCGCGCCGGCGTCCCGCCGGGCGCGGTGATCGTCGCCCTCGACCACCACCCGGTGGCGTCGCCGGAGGATCTGTCGCGGCTGGTGGCCAGCGGCCCGGTGGACACCCCCGTGACGGTGCGCTACGTGCTCCCCGGTGGCACGACCCACGATGCCGAGGTCGCGCTGCAGCGGATCACCCCCGACTTCGCCCGGGCTCTCGCCGCGCCGCCGGCCACGAGCGTTCCCCCGCCGCCGCGCCCGGCCGACGAGTGAAGCGCCGGCCGACCACATGGTCGGTTCACGCGGCCGGGGCGGCGCCCGCCACGGCGGATGGCAGCCCCACCCGCTCCAATTCCTCCGCCAGCGGCACACCCGATGGACCGGGCAGGGCGGCCGCCCACCGCGCCACACGCGACGGCTCACGGCGTACGGGCGACTCACCGGCGCGGTGACCGCCGTCGGTGGCCCAGACCTCGGCGGTGTCGGAGAGATGGACGAGCAAGCGCTCGATGCCCGCGCGATGCCACTCGATGCCCGATCGGTCGAGCCCGGCGGGCACGCGGATCGGGCGGCTGACGACCGCACGGGCGCGGGAGAAGGGGCGGGGCAGTGCGAATCGATCCCAGGTGCCCAGGCGCCACGGCCGCTGGTAGCCCAGTCCCATCGCCACCAGCGGGATGCCCAGCGACCCGGCCAGATAGACGCAGCCGGCCGCCAGCCGGCGCCGGGGACCGCGCGGCCCGTCCGGGGTGATGGTGAGGTTGCCGTGCCGGGCCCGGTCGGCGAGCTGCCGCAGCACCACCGATCCGCCGTGGAACGTGCTGCCCCGCACCACGCCGAAGCCCATCATCCGCGCCACCTTGTCGAGGACGTTGGCATCCCAATGACGCGAGAGGAGCATCGAGATGTTGGAGTGCCCGCGGAGGTAGAGCGGCAGGAGGATCGCCTCGTGCCAGAACACGTAGATCTTCGCTCCGCGGAAGTCGGGGTGGACGGGATCGGCAGTCGGGTCACCGAAGTCGACGCGGTAGTCGAGGGTGCCCATCCAGTGCCGGATGGCGGTGGTGGCGATCAGTGACGAGCCGCCGATGGCCAATGGCGAGGTGATCTTCACCGCTTCACTCCCTCCCTGGATCGCTGCCGGCGGCCGCTCACGCGCCGAACCACACGCCTTCGAACACCTCCTCCGCCGGACCGGTCATCGCCACGCCGGCGGCGGCGGTCCAGTCGAGTTCGAGGTTCCCCCCCGGCAACTCGGCGACGACGCGCCGGTCGGTTCGGCCGCCGAGGACGCCGGCCACGCACACCGCCGACGCGCCGGTGCCGCAGGCCTGCGTGATGCCGCTGCCCCGCTCCCAGGTGCGCATCCGCACCCGGCCGCGGTCGAGCACCTGCACGAAATGGACGTTCGTCCGCTGGGGAAACAGCGCGTGCCGCTCCACCCGCGGGCCGACGGTTTCGAGGGGCACGGCGGCGACGTCGCGGCACCAGTAGATGGCGTGGGGATTTCCCATCGACACCGCCGTGAGGAGCGGATCGAGCCCGGCCACCTCCCACCACGGCTCGGGCGCACCGAGCGTCACCGTCGCTTCGTCGACGACGGGTTCGCCCCGCGGCCGCGCCGTCCCGGGGCCGGGTTCCGGCAGTACCGGGATCGCGGCCGCCGTGAGGATCGGCGCGCCCATGTCGACCGTGACGCGCGAGTGCCGCGGACCGGTCCGCTCCACCACCACGGTGAGCACGCCGCGGCCGGTCTCGATGGTGACCGGCCCCGGCGCGGCGTGGCCGCGCGAGACCACCAGATGGGCGACGCAGCGGATGCCGTTGCCACACATCTCCGACTCGCTGCCGTCGGCATTGAACATCCGCATCCGGGCCTGGGCCCGGGACGAGGGGAGGACGAGGATCAGGCCGTCGCCACCGACGCCGCGGTGGCGGTCGGCGATCCGCGGGGCGAGGGTCGCCGGATCGGCGGGCGCGGCGTCGCGGAAACCGTCGATGTAGACGTAGTCGTTGCCCGCGCCGTGCATCTTCAAAAACGGCAACGCTGGACTGGGCATGGATCGGGTGCTCCCTGGCAGGACCGGATCGGCGGGCTTCATTTCAA
>RFRL01000156.1 GCA_009924545.1 Planctomycetia bacterium
GCACGCCGACCGGCTGGCCGCGGAGCGCTTCGCGGCGGCGGCGCGGCGGGCCGGCGTGCGGCGCCTGGTCTATCTCGGCGGGCTCGGTGCCGACGGCGATCGGCTGGGTGGGGGTGGCGAGCCACGCCGGGCAGATCATCACCGGGAGCCGTTCCACGAGCGTCCGCACGAGGTCGAAGGAGAAACTGCCCGCCCCGATGATGATCGACGCCCGGAACTCCACCACGTCGAGACCGCTGGCGGCGAGGATCGCCCCCACCTCGTGGCGGCTGCGGAGGTGGGCCGAGAGCCGGTCGTCGCCGTCGGCACCGAGCCCGCCGAGATAGACCAGGCGCCGCACGCCGGCCCGCCGCGCCGCCGCCGCGAAGCGCTCCGCGGCCAGCCGGTCGGCGTGCTCGAAATCGACGCCACTCTCCATCGAGTGGACGAGCCAATAGGCGACGTCGACGCCGCCGCATGCCCGGGCGAGGTCGTCGGGGTCGGTCGCATCACCGACCAGCACCTCGGTGGAGGGGCCCGTCCGGCCGGCGAGGCGTTCCGGACGGCGGACGAGGCAGCGCACGGCAGCGCCGCGCGATTGCAGGGCATCGAGCAGGCAGCCACCGACGTAACCGGAGGCCCCCGTCAGCAGGATCCGCTCGGCGGCTATGGCACGTCCACCTCGAAGGCCCGGTCCATGAGGCGCGGGTCGCCCGACTTGAATCCGTAGGTGAACCAGCGGACGCGCTGCTCACTGGTGCCGTGCGTGAAGGCGTCGGGGACGACATAGCCCTGCGACTGAGCCTGGATGCGGTCGTCGCCGATCGCCTGGGCGGCGTTGACCGCCTCGAAGATGTCCGCCTCGTCGACCACACCCGCGTAACGCGTCATGTGGTGGGCCCAGACACCGGCGAGGAAGTCGGCCTGGAGCTCCATGCGCACGGAGAGTTTGTTGTACTCCGCCTGCGGCATGCGCCCCTGCATCTGCTGCACCTTGCTGCTGATGCCGAGTTGGTTCTGCACGTGGTGGCCGATCTCGTGGGCGATGACGTAGGCCTGGGCGAAGTCGCCCGGGGCCCCGAAGCGGCGCTTGAGTTCGTCGTAGAAGGCCAGGTCGATATACACTCTCTTGTCGAGGGGGCAGTAAAAGGGCCCGGCGGCGGCGCTGGCCAATCCGCAGGCACTCTGCACCCGCCCCTCGAAGATCACCAGCTTGGGCGGAGAGTAGCGGGCGCCGAAGGCCTTGGGGAACAGCGCCCCCCACACATCCTCGTTGTCGGCGAGGATGGTCTTCACGAACTGGGTCATGGTGTCGTTGGCCTTCGGACCCTGCTTCCCGTTGGCGGCGGGCGCCTGACCCGGCGCAGGGGCGATCGCCGCCACCTGCCGTGGGTCTGCCCCGAGGAACATGAACAGAAACATCAGGAGCAGCGTCAGCAGCCCACCACCCACGAAGGCGGGGGCCGCCATGCTGCGGCGGTCTTCGACGTTGTCACTCTGCCGACGGCCTTCCCAGCGCATGGAACGATCGACTCCTCTCGGGCAACACCGAACACCGGCCCGTGGGCCACCCACGCAGTGTACGACTACCGCACCGTGGGCGGAAGCAAGCGGCGGGGTGCCCGCCGGCCGGTGACCCGCGCGACGGATGGTCCACGGCCACCGCGACGGTCCCGCTCATTCTTCCGGCAGCGGCTGGCCTGCCGTTTCCGGCAGAAAGGGGAGCACCGCCACCCCGACGAGGAACATCAGGCACATGAGGGTGCCGGCCGGCCGGAGCGGTTCCGCCGAATCGGCGAACACCCCGCTGGAGAGTTGCCCGAGGAGGAACGGCCCGCTGGCGGCCACGAACCGGCCGACGTTGTAGCAGAAGCTCGTCCCGGTGCTCCGCAGCCGGGTGGGGAACAATTCCGGGAAATAGATGGCGTAGCCGGCGAACAACGACAACTGGCAGAAGCCCATCAGCGGCAGCATCCAGAAGAAATCGGTGATGTCGTCGAGGCACTGGAACACGAGCACGGTGGAGAGCAGGGACAGTACGAGGAAGATGGCGAAAAACGGTCGGCGTCCGATCCGCTGGCAGATCCGGGCCGCGAACATCATTCCGGTGAAGGCCCCCACCTGGATCATCATCGAGGCCACCCCGGCCCACACCGTGAGCCGCCCCTTGAGCGCCGGCCCCTCGATCCCCTGGGCGGTGAACGTCTTCCGCAGCACGCTCATCTGCAGGTCGATGGAGAAGAACCCGATCCCCCACAGGCCGATCACGCCGGCGCACGCGAGCACCATGCCGAAGATGGCGTTGCGGCGCCAGCGGGGATGGGCGAACAGGGCCCCATAGCCCCCGAGCACGTCCCCCGTCTGCCGGGCCTTTTCCTTCATCGCCTGCCACCGCTCGGGCTCCTGCAGTCCGGAACGGATCACAAGGGCGAGTACCGCCGGGAGAGCGCCGATGACGAACTTCCAGCGCCACGGCTCCCACCCGTAGATCAGCCCCTCGCGGGTCTGGATCTGCCACAGCCCCAGGGCGATGCCGATGGCCGCGGCGCCGAAGTTGCCCACCGCGGAGAAGGCCTGGAGGAGGCCGAGGGCGTGGGGGCGGGCCCGCTCGGGCATCACCTCGGCGACGAGGGCCACGCCGACGGCGAACTCGCCCCCGACCCCCAGACCGGTGATGAAGCGGTAGAAGGCAAAGTCCCAGAAGCCGCGCGACAGGGCCGACAAGCCGGTGCACAACGAATAGATGAGGATCGTGATCATCATCGTCCTGGCCCGGCCGATACGGTCGCCGATGACGCCGAAAAACAGTCCACCCGTGGCCCACCCGGCAAGGAAAATGCAGGTGGACAGCCCGGCGTAGAAATCGACGCGCTGCTGCAAGGCCTTGCGCTCCTCGGCCGACGGCGGTGTGTCGGGATGGGCCGGTGCCGTGGCCAGGAGGCTCTCCATCGCCGGCTTGCGGGCGAGGTTGAAAAGCTGCTGGTCGAGACAGTCGAACAGCCAGCCGAGGGCGGCGACGGTGAGGACGAACCAGTGGTAGCGCGTCATCCCACGCCACCAGGGGGTGCCGTCGTCGGCCGCGGTGGAACCGGACCGGCTGATGTGGGGGAGATCGGCCATGGGGGGCTCCGTATCGCCAGGGGAACGGTATCGCGCGGAGAACTCGTGTCGCCAGGATGCCAGCCGGTCAGCGCGGGGGAACAGCCGACCGGCGCGACGCTCGCCCGGACGTTCCGGGCGGCGGGGGGCCTGCGGTGCGGTTCAGTCGAGCGTCGCCTCGATCCCCTGCATGTGGGCGATGCTTTCCCGGGCGAGTCGTTCCGGGCCCGGAGCATAGTCGAACACCTCCACGCTCACCCAGCCGGCGTAGCGGATGTCGGCCAGTGCCTGGAGGATCGGAACGAAGTCCACCGCCCCGAACCCCGGCCCCTGGAGATTGACGTCGTTGGCGTGGAAATGCTCGAGCCACCCGGCCGAGGCCCGGATGATGTCGGGGACGGGGTCCGACTCCGCCGACATCGCCTTCACGTCGAGATGCAGCCGTACGTGGGGTGAGCCGATGCGCTCCAGGAGCCGGCAGGTCTCGGCGGCCGTCGTCAGGACGTCGGTCTCGGTGGGAGCCAGGGGCTCGAGGGCCAGCACCGTGTCGGTCGCTTCCAGCACCGGGACCAGCCGGGAGAACACCTCGTGGAGGTGGTCGAGCGCGGCGGCGCGGGTCACGCCGGGCACGAGGCTCCGCTGCCGCGGGGAGCCGAACACCAGCACCCGGCCGCCCAATTCATGGCACAGCCGGGCCAGGTCACCCAGGTAGGCGACGGTGGCCAGGCGCACCTCCGCGTCGGGGTGGGTGACATGGAACCCCTCGGTCCGCGCCAGGAGCCAGTGCAGCCCGACGCACTCGAGGCCCGCCCGGGCGATCGTGCGGACGATGTCGCCGCGTGCCGCCGGACCGATGTCGGTGGCCAGGGGGGCGAGGGTGAAGGGGGCGATCTCGATGCCGCTGTATCCGGCGGCGGCGGCCAGATCGCAGGCCTTCGCCAGCGGCCAGTCGCCGAAGGTCTCGTTGCAAATCGCGTAGCGGAACAGACTGTTCATCAGGTCAGGCCACCGGCTTCGGGTCTTCCACACGTGCCGCCCGGCCGGTCCGCGCCGAGCGGTAGCAGGCGGTCACGATGGCCACCGCCTTCCGCCCCTCGAGCCCGTCGAGCTCCGGCTGTCGCCCCGCGCGGAGGGCGGCGATGAAGGCGGCGAAGTTGCGGGTGTGGCACGAGTAGTTGATGGCCATCGGGTCGGCCGCTCCCCCCGAGGTGGAACTGGCCGCGCCGAACCGCGCCCGGGTGGCATCGTCGTCGGGGGCCACGGTCCGGAAGCGCCAGTCGACGAGTTGTTCTTCCTGGATCTCCGCGGTGCCGTCGCGACCGCCGACGAGGATCCGGCGGAGTTGCCCGGGATAGAGGCTGGTCGCGGCGAGCAACTGACCGAGGCCGCCGTTCTTGAAGCGGAGGATCGCCACGCAGGTGTCCTCCACCTCGAGCCGCTCGCGGTCGTGGGCCCGAACGGCTGTGAGCGCCACGACGCTCTCCACCGGATTCTCTCCCGGCCCGAGGCCCGGCGTCATCGCGGCGGCGATCCACTGCAGGGCATCGACCCCGTGGATCGACTGGTTCATCAGCGCCCCGCCACCGTCGAGCTGCTGCGTCCCTTGCCAGCGGCCCGGGCCGTAGTAGGCGTCGTCGCGCCACCACGGCACGTGGCACGAGGCGACGGCGAGGGGCCCGAACCGGGCTGCCGCCGCCGCGTCGCGCAGCGTCGCCACAACCGGATTGAAGCGCTGGGGGAAGATCGCCCCCAGCGTGATGCCAGCCCGCTGTGCGGCGGCACGCATCCGGTCGATCCGCGGGAGGGAGATCTCGAGCGGTTTCTCGCAGATCACGTGCACGCCACGGCGGGCGGCGGCGAGCACCGCCTCGAGATGGGCGCCCGAGGGGGTGGCCACCGTGACGAAATCGGGTTTCTCGTGCCGCACCATCCGTGCCGTGTCGGCATACCAGCGGCAGCCATGCTCGCGCGCGAAGGCCTGACCCTTCTCTTCCGTCCGGCAGGTGGCGGCGACCAATTCGACCCCCTCGAGGTCGGCCAGCGCCCGGGCATGGAGCTTGGCGATCGCCCCGATGCCGATGATCGCCGCCCGCATGCGCCACCTCCTCGAGCCCCGGTCGGCGGCCGCATTCCGGCCACCGCAGTCGCCCAGTGTGGGCCGGGTGACAGGCCACGGCAAGGGAATCGGCGGGGAAAACCCCGGGGAAAGCCCGCGTTGACTGGCCTGCGAGTCCGGGGATAATCCGTTGCAGTCCGCGCGGTCGTCTCGATCCGGTGAGGTTCGTCGGGAGCCGTGCGGCCCCGTGAGGCCGCACGCGGTAGGGTGGGTTGCCGGGGATCGTCGGGCGGCTGATTGGAGGGTTCGTGTCCCACTCCCAGCGCTCGCCGGTGCGTCGTTTCGACGGTCTGAAATCGGACGGTCTGCCACTTGACGTTCTGACGGTGCGGCGGATGGTGTTCCACAGCTTGCTGGTGGGGCTGTTGGTATCTGGCGGGGTGGCAATGTCGTGGCAGGGGGACGTCGCCGCCCTACCTCCATCCCCGGCGGACGGCGTTCCCCTCTTCACCCCTGGCCCAGGCAGCGTGGGAGCCGCGGTGAGTCTCGAATCGCGGGAACGGATTCGCGACCTCGGCGATTCCGCCCGTCGTGGTTGGAACGACGGCGGAATCCTCGGTTTGGAAGCCCTCGGCCCCGGCAAGGCATCCGTCGGGACTGCCGACTCCGCGGCCCTCGCCGGGACCGAGTTCGAGGAAACCGATGCCCCGCGGCGCCCCTCTGCCGGGTCGCCGGCTGGAGTCGCGCGGAGCACAGGTGCTTCGGCAGGCACCGCCGATCGGGCCGATACCCCGCGGAAGACCGACGGATCGGCGTTCGTCGCGGTCGTCGCCGGTCAGGGGGTGGATGCGGCGGGCCCATATAATCAACGGGGATCCCCCACCAGCGACCGCTGGGCCGATCGTCGGGCTGGTGCCGTGCCCGCGCCGACGCCCACACCGGCTCCAGTGGCGACCGATCCGGGCGTCGATTGTGGCTGGCTCGGTCTGGGCTGCGCGTCGCGGGGCGTATGGATGGCGATCGGTGGCCTCGGCGCAGCGGGCTGCGCCCTCGCGGCACTCATCGTCCGCGAACTCTACTTCGGCCGGTAAAAACGGTCGAACATCGCGTCATGCGCGCGGTGGAGGCGCGGCGCCGGGCCACAGTCGTGGCTCCCCGTCCGGGGGGCGCACGGGCCGCGGTAGATCGGCCCGCCGGTGGCCACTCCCCGCTGTCCCACCAGATCGAACGGGTGCGGCGGGAGCGACGGATCGCAGGGCGGACCGGGGATACACGGCGTGAGCCATCGCGGGTCGCCGGGGGCATGCACACACGATGAACCCGCGGCCCAGTCGGCCGGACTGTCGGCGCGTTGCGGCAGGAGCCGTGCGAGGAGGATCTCGGTCTGGCGGGCGACGGTGGCGGCGTCCGGAGTGAGCGCGGGAAGGGCCTTGGCCGCGTCGCCGCCGGCCGGCCCGTTCGCCATGGCACGCGTCGCGTTCAGGAGGAGTAGGGTCCAGGCGAACCACCTGCTTCCCCCAGCTTGCCCCGACCGTTTCGGTATCATGTCAGCGATCCCCCGTGACGTTCAGAGCATCGACCCGAACCCGATCCTCTCTGGAGCGGTTTCGATGGATCCCGGTCCGAAAGCTGTCGAGTCAGCCGCAAGCGGCCTCCTCGAGCAACTCGCGAGCCGGGGGGCCCACCTCGTCGTCACCGCTGCCGGAGGGGGCAGTGCCGCAGTGGCTGCCCTGGCCGGGACACCCGGCGCGAGCCGGGTGCTGGTCGAGGGCTTGGTGCCCCACGCCCGGGAAGCGGTCGATCGGCTCCTCGGCGGGCCACAGGAGACCTACTGTTCGTCGCGGGCGTCACGGCGGTTGGCGGTCCACGGCTGGTCGCGGGCCCGCCTGCCCCAACGTCCGTTCGACTCGGCGGTCGGCGCCGCGGTGACTGCGAGTCTGGCGACGTCTCGCGCCAAGCAGGGAGATCACCGGGTCATCGTGGCCGTGCAGTCGCTGGCGGCCACGGCCGTCCACACCCTACGCCTGGAGAAGGGGGCCCGCAGCCGGGCCGACGAGGAAACGGTGGCCGCTTGGCTGCTGCTGGCCGCGGTGACGGCCGAGACAGGCGGCAATCCCCAGCCGCAAGCGAGTCTGCTCCGGCCAGGTGAAGAGGTGACGGTCGAACGGGTCGAGGCCCCGCAGCGTTGGCAGGACCTGCTGGCCGCAGCGCGCGTGGCGGTGTCGGCAGCGGACGGCCGCGCACCCGGCGACGAGCCCGGGCGGGTCGTGTTTCCCGGTTCGTTCGACCCGCTCCACGACGGGCACCGTGGCATGGCCGCGCTGGCCGGTTCCCTGGCCGGCCGGCCGGTGGAATACGAGCTCTCGGTGACCAACGTTGACAAGCCGCCGCTGGACCACATGGAACTGACCGACCGGGTGCGGCAGTTCCCGGAGGGGCGGCTGTGGCTGACCCGGGCGCCGACGTTCGTGGAGAAGGTGGCGATTTTCCCCCGGGCCGTGTTCGTGCTCGGCGCCGACACCTTTTCCCGCCTCTGGGATCGGCGATACTACGGTGGTTCGGCCGCGGCCGCCGCGGAGGCGGTTGCCGCGATCGCCGCCGGTGTCGAAGAACTGATCGTCTTCGGAAGGGTCCGAGACGGCGTGTTCGCCGACGCCGCGGCCGGCCACGTTCCCGAGTCGCTGCGCGGGGTGTCGCGCTTCGTGCCCGAGGATCAGTTCCGTAGCGACCTGTCCAGTACCCATCTTCGTCACGAGCAGAGCCGATGCACCCCACCCTGACGCCGCGCCCCGACCCGGGCGGTTTCCTGCCGCGGCCCGCGCGAGGGTGGCGCGGTGTGCGGTCGGCTGGGTTGGCCTCCGGCCTCGTCGTGTCGGCGTGCTTGGTGCTCCACCTCGTCGCGCTGCCGGGGGCGGCCACCGCACAACCGGCCGAGGGGGGCGCTGCCCTGGCCGCCCGGCTCGAACGACACGTCGGGCAGGCGATCGACTTGGTCGAGCTCACCGCCGGGCGGCGCATGGTGCGCCCCGTGTTGGCCGGGGTCACGAAGCAGCGGGGAACGGTCACCGCCCTGCGCCTGCTCACCGATCCGGCAGCGCCACCGCAGACGGTGCAGTTGGCCGGCGTGTCGCGAATCATCATCGACCGGGAGGTCGTTCACGACACCGGTCCGCGCGGGGGAGTGGCCCGTCCGGCGGGGAGCCGGGCACGCGACGGCGGCGGGCGGGCAGCGGCCGCTTCGGCCGCGCGGATGCGCGCCAAGGGGGTCGAGCCGTGGCCGGTGCGGTCGGCCGCCGATCATGCCGCGGAGGTGGCCAAACTCCAGGCCTTCGTCACCCGGGTCACGGAGGATTTTCCCGGTCTGGAGGTGGTGACCACGCACGAGTTCATCTTCGCCACCGACATCCCGGCGGCCGAAGTTGCAGGGGTCGTGGCGAACCTTGACCGGATGCACGACATCCTCTGTGACCTGTACGACATCCCCGCCGGTGAGCCGGTGTGGCTGGGGAAGTGTCTGGTGATCGCCTTCCGGCGCGAGGAGGACTTTCTCGCCTTCGAGAAGCACTTCATGCGGGAGATTCCCGCCGGTGTGCACGGGGTCTGCCACCAGGCGACCGAAGGGCAGGTCGTCGTGGCGGGCCACCAGGGACGCGATCAGCCATCGTTCGAGCACATGCTCGTCCACGAGACGAGCCACGGCTTCAACCACCGCTGGGTGTCGGCGGTGAAGTTGCCCAACTGGCTCAACGAGGGGATCGCCGAGTGGGTCGGTCGCCAGGTGGTGCCGGGCTGTCGGCAGGTACCCGCCAAGGAGGCCCGGTCGCTGGCGGTGATGCAGGCCACCGGCAGCGTGGGCGACGACTTCTTCACCGCGACCAACATCAACCGCGACCAATACGGCATCGCTTCCGGCCTGGTGGCCTTCATGGCCGGTCGCGATCGGCGGCGATTCACGCAGTTCGTGCTGGGGATCAAGGAGGGAATGACGGTCGAGGAGAGCCTGACCGCGGCCTTCAACGTGTCGCTGGACGAGTTGCTGGCGGCGTATGCGGCGACGCTGGGGCTGCCTCGGTTGTCGCGCTGAGGCACCGGGCCAGACGCCGGCGCCGGTTGCCGAGCATCGCCAGCCAGAAGCCGAGGAAACTGGCGACGCACGCGATGACCACCAGTGGGCGTCGGGCGTCGTGGTTGAGGGTCCACGCACCCGCGGCGTGGATCAGTCCCCACGCCACCAGTGCCACCATGATCCACCGGATCAATCGCTCGGCGCCGGGAGGTGAGGATGGGGTGGCCATGCACGGATGGTAGCCACCGCCCGCACGGAGGACATGTCGCCGGCACGTCCGGCACACGATCGAGGGGCCCGTCCCGGGAGGCCAGGGCCGGAGAGCGGTCGCGGCAGCGGTGCGATGAATTGGTGTGGGACCCGGGGGCCGACCACGGCCGCTGTAGCCATGGGGCACACCAAGGCCCCCGGAACGGTCCAGGTCCCAGGGGGGCGGAGAACCTGAACCGTTTCCGGGAGCGATTGGTTCGTGACAGGCGGTGCACCCGGGTGGCGATCGGCATCCGTGCCTCTCGCCGTCCGGGCCGGGGCTGGCGGTCGCCTCGTGTGGCCTTCAG
>RFRL01000157.1 GCA_009924545.1 Planctomycetia bacterium
CGTCGTCGAGGAGGACCCGGGGGTGGTGGTGCTGCGCCTCGCCGACGGGCGCACCGAGAGCCTGCCCAGAGAGTCGCTCGACGACCTGCGGCGCAGCCCCGAGTCGCTCATGCCGACGGGGCTGCTCGCTGGCTACTCGCCGCAGGACGTGCGCGACCTGTTCGCCTACCTCCGCGCCACCCAGCCGGTGCCAGGCCGCTGAGGTGGGGGGCGCAGGGGCGTGCGGCAGTCGCTCGGTGAGACGAGCCCGGTGGTCGGACGGCGACCGTGGTCATCGTTGACCCTGGTCACGGCCCGTGGTCACACCGCCGACAGCCCGCCGTCGAGGTGGATCACCTGGCCGCAGATGAAGTCGCTGGCCGGCGAGGCCAAAAACAGCACCAGGTCGGCCAGTTCGACCGGCTGGCCGAACCGGCGCGCCGGAATCCGGGCCTTCATCGGGTCGCCCTTGTGGGGATCGCCCCACACCTCCTGGCCCATCGCCGTGAGGATCACCGTCGGGGCCACGGCGTTGGCCTGGATGTTGTGCCGGCCCCACTCGGCGGCCATTGCCTGCGTGAGGAGGTTCAGGCCCCCCTTCGAGGCGGCGTACGACCCGTGCCCCTCCGGCACGAGCACCCCCGCCATCGACGAGATGTTGATCACCTTGCCGCGGCGCTGCGCGATCATTCCCGGGACGACCGTCTGCGCCAGCAGCAGCGGGGCGCGGAGGTTGACGGCGAGCGTTTCCTCCCAGTGGTCGGTGGTCGTTTCGAGGAGGCTCTCCAGGAACACGATGCCGGCGTTGTTGACGAGGATGTCGACCGTGCCGAGGAACTCCAGCGCCTCGGCCCCCACGCGGCGCGGTCCCTCGATGGTGCGCAGATCGGCCTCGATGCACCGGCACCGGCGCCCGTGCCCGGCGACGACCTGCCGGGTGGCCTCCAGGCCGGCGGCGTCGCGGCCGGTGATGACGAGGTCGGCACCGGCGGCGGCGAACACCGCGGCGATCTCGGCGCCGAGCCCGCGCGAGGCACCGGTGACGAGGGCCCGGCGGTTGGCCAGCGTGATCCGTGGGGAGCCGTCCGCCATGGTGTCATGTCCTGCGGGGGTGGGTGATGGGCGCCCTGTGCGGCGTGGTCTCGTGTGGCAGGCAGTGTAGCGGGCTGTGGACACACAGCCTGCCGCACCTCAGGGATGAGGTGCCGGGAGCACGTCTCCCTTGAAAACCGGAGGTTTTCGCGTGGACAAAGGCCTCGGATGGACGTTGTCCACGGGCTGCTAGCCCGGCGGGCCCGATCCACACGGTGCCCGCTACCCGTCACCGGGCCCGCCGCAGTGTGCCTTGCGGGTCGAGGTGCCGGTCGAGGAACTCGTAGGTGCCCACGCCGTGGATCGCGTGCGGACCGTCGAACCACTCGATCACGCACGCCTCCGGGCGGCCGAGCTTGACCCAGTGGCGGCGCGTCTTGGCGAACTCCCACGCCACCCACTCGTCGGGCGCCACGCCGTCGTCGTGGCCCCGCTCCACCATGAAGGGCCGCGGCCAGATGAGCCACGACAGCTCGGCGTAGTTGGCCAGGTGGCCCATGTTCCACTCGAAGATCTCGTATTCCCCGGTGAACACGTAGCTGTAGGGGGCGTGGTCGACGGCGATCTTCCGCACCCACTCGTCGTAGTCGGCCGAGCAGATCGACAGCGCGTAGCGCGGCTCGAAGGGAGGCACGCGCATCGCCGTCTTGCCGCCGTAGGAGAGACCGTAGAAGCCGATCCGCGCGGGATCGACCGCTGGCAGGGCGGAGAGGAAGTCGAGGATCCGCCCGTGCTGTGGGATGATGAACGAGAACAGCGACAGCCCGAGCGGGTTGGCCTTCCGCTGCAGCGTGCGGAAGCGGTCGCCGCCGCGGTAGGGGTTTTGCGGGGCGAAGGTCACGTAGCCGCGCCGCGCCAGTGCGGCGGCGAATCCCTTGTAGACCGCGTGCGCCTGCCCTTCCCCGGTGATCGTGTCCATCGGCACCCCCTCGAGGCCGTGCTGGCAGACGACCGCGGGGCGCTTCTCCCCGGCGGGGATCCCCTTGGGCACGAGGAGGATCCCCCCGGCGATGACGTCGGGAAACACGTCGAGCGTCACCTCCCAGCCGGTGAAGGCGGGGTCGTCGAGGACCTGCCGCGAGCGCGGGGCCAGGGGCATCGTCGGGTCGGGGAGGCGGCCGATCAGCTCGGCGCGGATCCGCTCGCGCTGCGGGGCGAGGGCCGCTTCGGTGCGCGCCGCATCGCGCGCGGCCGCCGCGTCGCGCACCTCCTTCCAGTCGCGGGCCCGCTCCGCCGCTGACCATTCGAGGAGACGCTGGGTGTGGCGGGAGATCTCCTCGAGTTGGCGCCGCTGGCGCTGGCGGGCGGCGGTGGTCACCGCGTCGGTAGCGAGCGGGGGCGCCGGTTCCGCCAGGGCGGTGCCGGGCGCGTCGACCCCCAGGCCGACGAGAAAGGAGCGGATCGCGGCCGGATCCCCCGCCGGTCCCGGTGCGCCCGGATCGCCGACGACAGCGAGCCTGTCAGCCGAACCGACGAGTGCCGCGTAGGCGCGCGCTTGTCGGGCTTCGTCGGAAAAGTCGGCCGCCGGCACCGGCACGATCCGCCCTGGCGCAGCCCCGCCGCCGCGCCCCGGGGGCGGCGGCGACGGGCCCGGGAACGTCGCGGCCACGGCCGCCTCGATGACCAGCGTCCGCGGCACGACCAGTGCCGCCGCCTCGGCATCGGAGGCGGTGGTGAGGAGGCGCCACACGTTGCGGTCGATCGGCTCCTGCCAGGTCTCCTCACGCGGCCCGAAGGCGCCGCAGACGAGGGCCGCGTCGATCCGCTCGTCGCACGCCGCGGACAATAGCGCGATCCTCCCCCCTTCCCCGACCCCGCACACGCCGACGCGCGGCCGTGACGGCGCGGAGCCGCCGGCCTGCGCCGCGATCCGGTCGACGGCGGCGAGGACCTTCTGGATCTCGTAGCCGATGACGTGGCGGCCGAGTTCGAAGGCCGGCCGGTAGGCGTATTCACGGTGCGGTTGGTTCGTGAACCGCACCTGCCCGTTCCCGGAGAACTCGGCGCTGCGGTCGAGGAGCGTGGGGATGAACACGCCGCACCCGGCGGCGACCAGCGCCCGCGGCAGCCGGCTGTCCACACCGGCGGGGCCGTCGGTCCCGAGCAGCCCGGCGAAGGCCTCGGGAGTCGAGTCGGCATCCGCCAGCGCGATCACCCACGCCCGCGGCGTCGCCGCGACCGGCACGAGGGCGATCCCCTCCGCGGTGACCCCCGGCAGGGCCTCGAACGCGACCCGCAGCGCGGTCCAGCCATCCGTGGCGGCGATCGGCAGCGGAGCCCCGGTCGCCCCCCGGAGGAACACGCCGCGATCGGCGACGCGCTCGTCGACCACCCCGAGGATCGTGCGCAGCCGGGCCCGGGCACCCGCGCGGAAGGCCTCGCGCCCAGCAGCTTGTCCGAGGGCCGCGCCCCACGCAGCGCGCCGGGCGCTCTTCTCGGCGCCGGTGCGCTCGAGGAGGAACCGGTCGATGCCCGCCACCATCACCTCGTCGAGCGGCCCGGCGAGTTCCAGCGCGGTGGTGCCGGGAAGCGGCTCGGCCGGGGCCGGCTTTGCTGCAACCAACAGCACGGCCACGGCGATCAAGCCGCCAAGCCTCGACTGGCCATCGTGGCGTCGTTCCATTGCCTGCCTCCCCTCCCGAAGGTGCCCGCTCGCCCGCGAGCATAGTCCAGCGGATGGTGTGGGGTCAGCACGCTGGAAACGACGCGGCGGCCGGGGGGAACGCTCGTTCCCCCGGCCGCCCACGCGATGAAGCCAGTGGCCGGACCGGATCGACTAGAACTGCCAGATCGCGTCGCAGCCGCCGTAGAGTTGGCCGTACTCGTTGAAGTTGCGGCCGAAGGGGAGCGGCGTGCCGGCGGCACCATACTTGTCAGGCGAGTACCAGTCGTAGCGCAGCTCGGGCCGCATGATGAAGTTGCGGTTGGGCTTCCAGTTGAGGCCGAACGACGCCTCCCAGAAGTTGCCCTGGAATCCGCCGGCCCAGTTGCCCGGGCCGCCCGGCACGCCGAAGGCGAAGTTCCGCAGCCCCGAAACGACACGGTACCCGTTGTTGTCGCGGAACCACTCCAGCCGCGTGCCGGCCACGAGGGTGTCGCTGATGTTGTAGAAAAGGTACTGGTTGATGCCGTACCACTGCGCGAGATTGGCCTGCTGGCCGAGCACCGAGGGCACGCCCACGGCACCGAACTGCCACCCGTTGTCGTTCTGGAAAACATAGGTGAGCTTGTCGTTCAGCTCGTTGACGTACACCGTGCTGAGGATCGAGCGGTTGCCGATCGTGGCCGCCGGTGACGTGAACGACCCGATCTCGTTACCGCTGTGAGTGGTCACGGTGAGGGTCTGCGTCTCGTCGGGATCCTTGAAGGAGATACCACCGAGGAACGCCGCGTTGCTGTTGGCGGCGGGGTAGCCGGGGTTGGCGATCCCGAAGTAGTTGATCGGGTCGCTGTAGTTGTCCCAGCCGTTGGTGATACCGGCATACACGGTCACCTGGTCGTTGGGCGTCCAGGTGTCGAGAATGCCGGTGTGGGTGAACGGCTCGCCGTACTGCATCGTGTAGGCGTGCGTGTAGAAGAAGTTACCGATCGCCGGCACCACTTCGTAGCCGATGATCGTGTAGAAGTGGCCGAACTTGACGGCGTTGTTGCCGTAGCCCAACTCGCCGTACATCTGCGGCAGGGCGAGACCGTAGTAGCGGTTGCCCCACGAGGGCTGGCCGCCGACGTTCTGCCCGAGCAGGTTGGCGTCGAGGCCCCGGGCGGTGGTGAACACGTAGTCGGTACCGTAGAGGAGATCGACGCGACCTCCCCAGTCGAACCCGCCGTCCTCGAGGTCGAGGAGTTTCTCATTGACGAGGTACAGCTGGTTGACCTGGCCCTGCCAGTTGCGGTCGTTGAACGTGATCGGCCCGTTCCAGGGCGCGCCCCAGTTGTTGGCGCCAATGCCGGCGTCGATCCAGCCGTAGGTCTTCAGACCACGTTCCACGAGCGGGTCGAACTCCAGGTAGCGGTTGGGCCCCTCTTCACCCGCCTCCTGGGCGGCCTCCTGGGGGGGCAGGCCACGCAGTTCGTAGGCCTCCTCCTGGGCGACGTTGGGGACGACCGGCACGGCTGGCCGTGGGCGGTTGCGGCGGCGAGGCCGGCGGAGAGGAAGCCGGCGGCGAGCAGCCGCGGCAGCCGGAAAACAGTGAAGCGCATGACGGTACAGGCTCCATCCCTGGTGGTGGGGAAACGACGGGCCCGCGGCAACCACGGACCAACCCGGTGAGCGCGGTTGCCTTCCGGGCACCGCGTCGGGAACCGACACCGCGAACCGGTCCGCCGCGACCCGGTCCGCCGCCTGTGGTATCCCTCCCGAACGGAAGGATCGACCGTTCCCCACGGAAAAGACGGGAGACACCGGTCACCTCCGGCAGGGTTTTCCCGACCGCTACGCCGCATGGAAAGCTGTGCCGGTCGCGGTGGCTCAGGCGGGCGCGGCCAGGGCGCCGTCGAGGAGGGCGGCCACGAAACGCTCCGGGGAGAACGGCTCCAGGTCGTCGGCCCCCTCCCCCAGCCCCACCAGTTTCACCGGCAGGCCGAACTGCTCAGTGACCGGCACGATCACGCCGCCGCGCGCCGAGCCGTCGAGCTTGGCGAGCACGATGCCGGTGCAGCCGGCCGCCTCGCGGAACCCCTTGGCCTGGGAAAGGGCGTTTTGTCCGGCGGTGGCGTCGATCACCAGGAGCACCTCGTGGGGCGCGTCGGGGACGAGCTTGGTGACCACGCGGCGGATCTTGGTGAGCTCCTGCATCAGGTTGGACTGGGTCTGCAGCCGCCCGGCCGTGTCGATGATGCACACGTCGGCCCCCGCCTCGAGTGCCCGGGCCACCGCCCGATGCGCCACGCTCGCCGGGTCGCTGCCGGCCGGGCCACGGACGATTTCCGCCCCGAGCCGCTCCGCCCACATCGCCAGCTGCTCCACGGCCGCCGCCCGGAAGGTGTCGCCGGCGCCGAGCACCACCTTCTTGCCGTCGCGGGTGAACAGCCGGGTGAGCTTGGCGATCGACGTCGTCTTGCCGGAGCCATTGACGCCGGTGACGAGGATCACCGTCGGACCGGCCGCGGCGCTGGCCAGCGGGGCGGCGGTGGTTTCCAAGCGGGCAAGAAGCTGCCGGCGGATCGAGTCGACGACCGCCTCCGGATCGACGACGCGCGACTTCTGCCGGTCGCGGACGTCGCCGACGATCGCCGCGGCGGCCGCCGGCCCCATGTCGGTGCGCACCAGAGCCCCGTGGAGCTCCTCGAGGAAGGCGTCGTCGACCAGCCGCCCCTCGCGCTTGAACAGATCGCGCACGTCGGTGGCGAGCACCTGCTTGGTTTTGGCCAGGCCCGCCTTGAGGCGGTCGAGGATCCCGGGGCGCGCCGCCGGCTTCTCCCCCGGGGCGTCATCTTTGCCACGGCCAAAACCGAAGATCGCCATCGACGGGCTCCGACGGGGAACAAGGGGCGGGTCAGGCGGGGGCCACGGCACCCGGGCGGTCGGCCAGGAGCCGGCCGAGGACGCCGGCCACGAAGCGCGGCGAATCGGCGGAGCCGTACCGGCGTGCCAACTCGATCGCCTCGTCGACCGCCACCGGCCCGGGCACGTCGGTGTGGAGCAACTCCTCGGTGGCGAGGCGGAGGATGGCCCGATCGGTGGCCGCCATGCGCGCCACCCGCCAGCGCTCGGCGGCACCATCGAGGAGGCGGTCGATCTCCTCGCGGTGGGTTGTGACCCCGTCGACGAGGCTCTGTGCGAAGGCCACCAGCGCCGCGCCGCGGAGCCGACCGGCGAGGAACCGGCTCACGAACGCCGGTGACTGGTCGGGATGGAGATCGAGCAGGTAGAGCGCCTGGAGGGCGACCTCGCGGGCCCGGCGGCGGTGGGTGATGGTGGCCATGGCGTCAGGTTCCCGGGGCGGCGATCTGCCGCAGCAGGGCCACCATCGCCACGGCCGCGGCCGCCGCCTCGCTCCCCTTGTTGCCCGCGCCGGGCGCGCCCGTCGGGCCACCCGACCGCGCCACCGCCTGGTCGGTCGTGCCGCAGGTGAGGACCCCGAAGAGGATCGGCACACCATGCTGCCGGCCCGCCTCCTCGATCCCCCGGGCCACGGCACCGGCGATGTGCTGGTCGTGGGTCGTCTCGCCACGGATGATCGCCCCGAGGCAGATCACGGCGTGGTAGCGCCCCGTCGCGGCGAGGCGGTCGGCGGCCAGGGGCAGTTCGAACGCCCCGGGCACGCGAGCCACGGTGAGCCCTTCGGCCGGGAGCCCGGCCGCCGTCAGGGTGGCGACCGCGCCGGCGAGCATCCCCTCGGTGATCGCGTCGTTGTAGCGGGAGACGACCACCGCGACCCGCGTGCCCGCGGGGAGGCGGTCTCCGCCATCGAGGCTCGTGGCGCCGGCGGGGAGCGGCCGCTGCAGCGCCGCCGTGGTGGCCTCGCGGCTCGCGGTCACGACTTCAACCCCTGGAGGAATTCGGCGTTGGATTTCGTCTTCGCCAACCGGTTGACCAGCAGCTCCATGGCGTCGGTCGGGTTCATGTCGCCGAGGACGCGGCGCAGGACGCAGATCCGCCGGTACTCGTCCGGGGAGAGGAGCATCTCCTCGCGGCGCGTACCGGAGCGGTTGATGTCGATCGCCGGCCAGATCCGTTTGTCGACGAGGCGCCGGTCGAGGACGATCTCCTGGTTACCGGTCCCCTTGAACTCCTCGAAGATCACGTCGTCCATCTTGCTGCCGGTGTCGACCAGTGCCGTGGCGATGATCGTCAGCGAGCCCCCCTCCTCCACCTTGCGGGCGCTGCCGAAGAACCGCTTCGGGCGCTGCAGGGCGCTGGCATCGACGCCGCCGGAGAGGATCTTGCCGGAGTTGGGCACCTCGGAGTTCCAGGCCCGGGCCAGACGGGTGATGGAATCGAGGAAGATGACGACGTCGCGGCCGTATTCCACCAGCCGCTTCGCCTTCTCGATGACCATCTCCGCCACCTGGATGTGGCGCGCGGCATTCTCGTCGAAGGTCGAACTGATGACCTCGCAGGAGGGGCCCTTCACCTGCCGCTCCATGTCGGTGACCTCCTCGGGCCGCTCGTCGATGAGGAGCATGAACACGGAGGCCGCCGGGTAGTTGGTGAGCACCGCCCGGGCCATCTTCTGCATGAGGATCGTTTTGCCGGCCCGCGGTGGGCTGACGATCAACCCGCGCTGGCCGAAGCCGATCGGCACGATCAGGTCGACGACGCGCATCGCCACCTCGTCGGCCGTCGTTTCCAGGACGACCCGCCGGTCGGGGTGGAGTGGGGTGAGATCGTCGAAGAACACGCGCGTGGAGAGTTTCGCCGGATCCTCGCCGTTGATCGCCTCGACGCGGAGGAGGGCGAAGTAGCGCTCACTCTCCTTCGGGGGCCGGATCTGGCCGGCCACGCTCGTGCCGTTGCGCAGGCCGAACCGGCGGATCTGGCTCGGCGACACGTAGATGTCGTCGGGGCAGGAGAGGTAGTGGTAGTCGGGGCTGCGCAGGAAGCCGAAGCCATCGGGGAGGATCTCCAGCGTCCCCTCGCCGAACATCAGCCCGTTGAGCTTGACCCGTTCCTTGAGGATCCGGAACACCAGTTCGTGCTTCGGGACCCCGGTGATGTCGCCCACCTGTTCGCGGCGCGCCAGTTCGATGAGCTCCGCCATGCTCATCTTCTGCAGGGCGGTGATGTGTGTGTCGCCCTGTTTCAGCACGTCGTAGTGGGCGGTGACGGACACGTCGCGGTTGCCCGCCTCGGCGTCGCGGACCTCGGCGGCGATCTCCTCGGCCAGCGACATCGGTTCGTCGTCGAGGTGGCCGGCGTCGATGTCGGGGTCGGTGGCGGACAACGGGCACCTCGGAGCTGGCAGGTGGGCCGGATGGCGGCCCCGGAAGTGGCCCGGAAGACCCGGGACGGGGTACTGGGAAGTGAGAGAAGGCGTGTGGCGGGAGCCGGACCGTTGCCGAGCACTCGCCGATTCGGGGCCGCGGGTTGGAGGCGGTTGGCGACGCCGGGTCGCCAGCCGGTCGGGACACTGGGCGGGATGAGAACTGACGGGGATGGGAGACGAGGCGGGAGGGCGATCACGGGGGACCCGAGTCGTGCCCGATCGGAACCGGCGGCCGGAACCGATCGGGAAACCAGACGAATGCAGATGCTCGGTCCGGTGACCACCCCGCGGTTGGTCGGCCGGCGGGAAGCTCCCCGACCAGCTCCGACCAGATCCGATCGACCTGGTTGAGAGTATACGCCAACCCCACCGAGGTATCCACGGTGCGGGTCCGTGCGGCGGGCCAGGCCTGATCCCCCGCCCTCGACAGCGACCGTCTCCAGGCGGCCTCGCGGGCGGCCTGCTGCTCCGCCGACAGGTTGCGGGCCGCCAGCCGCTGGCGGCGGATCCCCTCGGCGCAGGTCACCACGACCACGATGTCGCAGCGCCCGGCGAAGCCCGACTGGGCCAGGAGCGGCACGTCGAGGACCACCACCGGCCGCCGTGTGCCACCGCTGGCGAGCGCTTCCGCGAGCCTTTCCCCGATCCGCGCCCGGACGCGGGGATGGATCAGGGCCTCGAGGTCGGCCAGCGCC
>RFRL01000158.1 GCA_009924545.1 Planctomycetia bacterium
GCTGGAAGGCCCAGTGCGCCCGGTCGGCTGCGGTGAGCGTGAAGGGACCGCGGCGGAGCTTCGCGGCCGGGGGCTCGGCGGCCACGCGCGGGTCGACCGCCCCGTCGCGGATCCACGCCTCGACGGCGGCGATCTCGGCGGCGGACAGCCCGGGTCCGGCCTCGGGCGGCGGCATCACTTCGGCGGGGTCGGTGGTGCGGAGCACGGCGACGAGGCGACTGGCGGCCGGGTCCCCCGGCACGATCACGCCACGGTCGGCCCACCCGGCCCGGTCGGTGAGGCGCAGTCCCGCAGGGGCCGTGGCGCCTGAGTGACAGGTGATGCAGGCGCGGGCCAGCAGCGGCCGGATCCGCGCCTCGAAGAACGCCTCCCGGTCGTCACCGTGGCCGACACCGGGCCACGCCACGCCGCCGAGCACGCACCACACCAGGCCGCCGACACGGGCGGCATGGAGGCGTCGCGCTGTGCGGGGAATCGCCCGGGGGCCCATCGCAGAGTCTCCGTGACGGCACCGCGCCAGGCAGCAGGCCCACACCGCGTGTCGCGGCAGGCCCACACCAGCGTGTCGCGGCAGGCCGATACCGCGCCGCGGCCGGCAGACCGTGTCACTCGAGCAGTTTCTCCACCGTCGAAAGGCGCGCCTGCAGGTCGGCGACGGTGGCTTCGAGGTGTGCGATCCGTTCGGCGAGCAAGGCGGCTGCGGCGGCACCGGTGCCGGTGCGCGGCGCGACGGCGTGGTCGTCGCCGTCGTCGCCGTCGTCGCTGCCGGGGGTGCCGGCCGTGCCGGGGGCGACGGTCTCGCGCGGCGCGAGTGCGGCTGCCGCCGCCAGCGTTATCCCGAGCTGCACCTTCACCTTCTCCAGTTTGTCCGCCGGGAGCAGGCCGTGGGTGAGCATCCGCCCGCGCCCGGGTGGCGACAGCCAGACCACCAATCCCCGGTCGGCAAGGGCATCGAGGTGCTGGCGCAGGAGGGCGAGGTCGGCGATCGGCTCCATCCGGCTGGCACGGCCGCGCAGATCCCCCTCACTCTGCTCGCCGCGGAGGAGCAGTTCCGCCAGGATCGCCGCCTGCGCCCCCTCGATCCCCAGCCAGTCGCGGAGCAGGTGGCGGTAGCGCGGCACGCGGCCGCTGCCGAACAGTTCGGCGGCGGCGCCGATGGCGCGCAGCTTCTCCAGTGCCCGCCCCACCGCCTCCTCGTCGAGGGTCATCACCGGCTCGCGGTTGCTTTTCTGGTTGCAGCCGTTGACCAGGGCGAGGAGCGACAGGGGATACTGGTCGGGGGTGGTTTTCGCCTTTTCCACGAGCACGCCGAGCACGCGCCGCTCCGCCGCGTCGAGGGGCCGGACGCGACCGTATTCCTTTTCCGGCGCCACGCTCGAGTCGGTCATCGGAGCCCTCCCCCGGCCGGTGGCCGGTGTTCATCGCGCCCGGCGTTCAATCGGTCCGGCATTCATTTGTCGTGATGCGGGCAGCCATCGGGGGCGAACAGCGTGCTCGATTCCTCGCCGCGGGCCGCCACGTAGGCCACCAGATCGAGGACCTCGTCGCGCGACAGCTTGTCGAGCAGCCCCTTGGGCATGATCGACACCGGCGACACCTTGCGGGCCTCGATCGAGGCCTTGGGGATGCGCACCGGCTCGGGTTCTCCACGAGCGCCAGCTCGGTCGGTGTCTCGGCCACCACCAGCCCGGTGACCGTCCGGCCGTCGTCGGTCTGGACGGTCACGCTGCGGTACTTCTCGTCGATCCGCAGCGACGGCTCGAGGATGTGGCGGGTGATCTCCAGCGGCGTCATCTTCGCCTCCAGCTTGGCCAGTTCCGGGCCGAAGGCGTTGCCGGCGTCGCCGAGCTTGTGGCACGACACGCAGCTCGTGGTGCGGAACAGCTCCCGGCCGTGGACGAAGCTCCGACCCTTTTCCAGCGCTGCCACGCTCCCCTCCAGGTCGGCCAGCGTCCATTCCGTCCGCGGGCGGCGGTCCGCGAGGAGGGCGTCCTTGATCTCCAGCGGATGGGCGGCGAGATATCCGGCGGGATCGGCCAGATACCCCTCCAGATCGGCGACCACGTACATCGCGCCGAACATCCGCCGCCAGTGGCCCGGGTAGGTGCAGACGTAGGGGTAGACACCCGGTTCCGTCGGCACCTCGAACGTGAGCCGCTGCGTCGCCTGCGGCTGCATGAGCGTGCTCGCGGCGAGCACGGCCGGATGCTCCGGCACGAACTGCCGCTTCGCGAAGGCCGGGTCCTGGGCCTTCGCCTCCGCCAGTTCCCCCACCTCCTGCATGCTGCCGGGGCGGGTGACGACGAAGTTGTGGGGCATGACGTCGGCGTTGGCCAGCACGAACAGGACCGGCCGACCGGCCTGCACGGCGATCGTCTCCACGTCGTAGGCCATGCGCTCGTAGACCGTGCCGATCCGCACCACGCGCACGCCCAAGGCCGCCAGTTCCGCCCGCCGCGCCTTGCCCTCGGCGGGCGGCAGCAGGGTGGTGAGGCGCTCGGCGAACTGCCAGGCGGCCAGACCGGCGTCGCTGGAGCGCTCTTCGGCCGAGCGCTCGCGGAGCCACGTGATCAGGTTGGTGACGAGGTCGCCGGCGCCCTCGGCAGGCCACAGCGCCGAGGGGATCGCCGACAGGGCGCGGATCGCCGCATCACGGTCGCCGCCGTCCTTGACGAACGGGGCGATCCGGGCGAAGGCCTCGGCCTCCTTGCCGCGCACCCCGGCCAGTGCCGTGAAGGCGGCGCGGCGCGTGGCCGCGGCGGTGCGGGCAGCATCGCTGGCCAAGGGGATTTCCGCTACCAGGGCCGGAGCGGGCTGTTTCTCCACCACGAACACCTCGGCCTTGGCGCCGTCGAGCACGCGGATGGCGAAGTTCTTGAGCCGATCCCCCAGCGCTCCTTCGCGGTTGTGGATCACGATCCGTTCGATCCGCCGGTCGGCCCCCAGATCGACCTCCCACCAGGGGTTCTCCGTGCCTTCCACCGAGTGGGTCTGGCCGTTCTTGTCGTAGGCAGGGTGGGTGTTGCCGTCGATGGCCCGGGCAGCATCGCCGCCGTGGGCCGTGTTCTTCTGCGTCGCCTTGCCGCCGCGGGCGAGGTTGTCGCTGCCGGCGAACACCTCCACCTCGGCGAGGGTCAGCGTCCGCTGCTTGCCGGGCAGTTCGACCCGCACGTACCGCCCCACCGTTCCCGGAGGCTCGGCGCCGGCGCGGGCCGCATCGACCAGGGGGAGGATGCGCTCGTAGAGTCCCGACCGGACCGCCGGATCGGAGACCAAGGGGAGGGCCTCGACAAGATCGACCTGCCGGCGCGGATCGGCGGCGGCGAGGTTCCACGCCTTCGCGCTCGGGTCGCCGGTGCCGGCGGCGCGGGCGTCGATCGTCATCAGGGCCACGTAGCCGATGCGCCGCAGCACCGGCCGGCGCGCCGCGGTGGCGAGGCGCTCCATGTCGCCGCGCAGTTCCGCCAACTCGGCGGCGGGACGGGCCAGGAGCACGCGGATCAGGTCGAACACCGTCGGGGAATCGATCTCCCCCTCCTGGCGGTCGAGTTGCTCGAGGGCACCGGCCACCACGCGCACGACGCTCGTGCCGTCGGCCCGCGCCAGGGCCTCCACCGCCTCGGTGCGGAGGCGCTCGTCGAGGCCGGGGCGGAGGAGCATCTCCCGGTAGAGGGAGGGGCTGCGCGGCTCGTGGATCAATTCGTCGGTGGACAGGCTGCGGTACAGCCAGCGCTTGCCGGCGTCGCTGACCAGGGCCAGCGGCTGCCGCGCCTCGCGCGCCCGGCGGAACTCCGGATCGAGGACCCGGGCCGCTTCCTTCTTCACGTAGTCCATCTGCCGGTCGGAGGGGAACTCCCCGGCGATCGCCAGGGCCTCGACCGCCTCCGGCTGGCGGAGGAACGTCGCGGTGCGCACCGCCTCCAGCCGCACCCGAAGGCTCTCGTCGGCCGCGCCGCGGCGCACCATGTCGAGGGCGCCGGGCACCCGGTCGGCCACCGTCGCCAGCACGCGCATGCCGGCCGCCCGGGCCCGGGGGTCGCGCGAGCCGAGCACCGCCTCGATGAGGGCGACGTCGACCTGGTCGAAGTGCCGCAGTGTCCACAGCCCCTCGAGGCGCCGGTGCTCGAATTCGGGGGCGGCCGTGTCGAGGCCGGCCAGCCAGGCCTTCACCGCCGGCACCACCTCCGCCTCGGGGCGGCCGGCGAGCTCGAGCTTGGCCCGGTAGCGCACCCGGTCGATCGGGTCGGCCAGGAGGGCGACCAGTTCCGCGACGCTGCGCCCGGCGATCGGCACCGGCTTGGCCGGCGCCTTGCCCTCCATCACCACGCGGTAGACGCGGCCGTGGATCCGGTCGCGACTCGGGTCGCGGAGGTTGTGCTGCATGTGGCCGATGATCGGGTTCTGCCAGTCGGTGAAATAGATCGCCCCGTCGGGGCCGACCTCGAGGTCGGCGGGGCGGAAGCTGGGGTCGCTCGACGAGACGATCGGCTCCGCTTCGGTGGCCTCCGGGAAGCTGCCCGCGCCGGAGGCGAGTGTGTAGCGGAGGATCCCCTGGAAGCCGATGACGTTGCCCACCAGGAGATTGCCCTGGAACTCCGCCGGGAAGTGCGGGCTCGAGAGGAACTCGATCCCCGGGCAGGGGCGCGTGCGCTGCTGGTAGACGCTCGGGGCGCCGGAATGCTTGTCGAGCCCCTCCAGGCGCGTGGAGAACACCGACCCCCAGTAGGGCACGGCGCCGGTGCCGTCGACGACGATGTCGTCGCCCCAGTGGTCGAAGGCGTGGCCATGGGGATTGGCGAAGGAGTAGGAGGTGTAGAGGCCGAACTTGCCCGTCCGCGGCTCGTAGCGGAACACCGCGCCGTTGGCGCAGCGCACGGGTGGCCCCCACGGCGTCTCGCTTTGCGTGTTGTGGAACGTGCCCTCCTGGAAGTGGACGGCGCCGGCGGGGTCGAAGCAGAAGCTGTTGGCCGTGTGGTGGGTGTCGGCGGTGTCGAGGCCGCCGATGATCCGCGTTTTCACGTCGTAGTCGTCGTCGCCGTCGGTGTCCTCCAGGTAGAGGATGTCGGGACCCTGGGCGACGATCACACCCTTGCCCCAGAACTCGAAGCCGGTGGGATTGTGGAGGTCGTCGGCGAAGGTCTTCACCCGGTCGGTGCGGCCGTCACCGTCGGCGTCCTCGAGGATCAGGAGCTTGTCGTTCATCGGCTCGTCGGGCCGCCAGTGCGGGTAGGTGGGCCAGGCGGCGACCCACAGCCGCCCCTTGGTGTCGAAGGCCATCTGCACCGGGTTGATGAGCTCGGGGAACATCGCCTCGTCGGCCACCAACTCCACCTTCATGCCGGAGTGGACGGTCATCTTCCCGATCGCCTCCTGCCCGGAAAGGAACTCGTGCTTCCCCCCTTCGAGCGCACCGGGCTTGTTGGTCTTCACCGGGATCAACTCCGGCAGGCCGACTTCCTCCACCGCGGGCAGCTTCGCGGCGGGATCGGCGAGCGTGGCGCAGGTGGCCCAGATGCGCCGGTCGCGGTTGGCGGTCTTCACGTCGAGGTAGTCGAGCTCGCGCTGGCCGACTTCGTAGTTGGTCTGGCTGTCGACGAACTTGAGCCACGCCCGGCCGCCGTAGGTGGAATAGCCGTCGGTGACGCGGTAGCGGTTGAACCAGAAGAAGTTCTTGTCGACCACCGCGGCCCGGAGGCGCGCGAGGGCCTCGGGGGTGCGCACCGGCGGCGGGCCGAAGAGCGCCTCGTCGATGATCCGGGAGATCTCCCGGTCGCCGCGCTCGTTGGGATGGATGCCGTCGGTGGTGAGGTTCTCGCGCGACTTCGCGTAGGCCTCACGCGACGGCGTGAACAGGTCGACGCACACGATCCCCGCCGTGGCGCATTCCTCCTCCAGGGCCTGGGAGTAGAGGGCGAGGTTGGCGTCGTGGGCCTTGCCGTCGGGCCAGTGGGCCCGACCGACGTCTTCGTGGGCGATCGGCGTGAGCATCACGAGGGTGGGGGGCGCGACGCCGTTGTAGTGCTGGGCGCGCGTGTGGCGGATGAAGGCCTGCACCTGGCCGCGGAAGGCCTCCAGTCCGGCCGGGCCGGCGTGGGCTTCGCTCGCACCGAAGAAGGCGAGGATCACGTCGGCCCGGGTGCCGGTCAGTTCGAAGCGGTTCTCGCGGACGAAATCCTTCGTGGCCAGGGCCCCGGGATTGGGGATCGGGGCCGAGCCGGCGAGCCACTGGTCGGGGGTACCGAAGTCGGCGCTGCGCATCCGTTTGGCGGGGTCGATCTCGTCGCCGTCGTAGGCGAGGTTGCGGATCACGAGGCGGTGCTTGGGGAAGCGGCTGTGGAGCAGGGTCTCGAGCCACCCGGTGTGCTGCATGGCGTCGGCCACGCCGCCGCCGATGATGCACATGTGGCTCCCCTCGGCCAGCTCCAGCCGGGCGGCGGCCGCGGTTCCGGCTGCCACCACACACCACCCCACGCCCACCGCGAGGGCCGCGGCCACCGACATCTGCCGACGCATGGATCGACTCCGAAAAGGTTTTCCGCGCGGGGCACCCCGGGGTTCCCCGATGCGGAAGGACCAGGCAGTATACCGCCGCGAAGTCACCCTGGATCGCCTCCCTGGTGCCGGTTCCCACCGCTCCCGGTGCGGTCACGGCAAGCGTCCCCGCACCACCTCATCGAGCACCCGCCACCGTGATCAACCCTCCCGTTGTCCTGACCCCCGCCACTCCGCCGTCCGTCGGCTGGTTCGCCTGGCGGGTGGCGGCCCGGATCGACTTCCTTGTCAACCTGGCGATCAACGGCGCCATCGCCGCCTGGCTCTACCGTGCCGCCGCCGACGTGCCGCTGGTGGAGGGGCTGTCGCTGGCGGCGATGCTCGTGCCGATGGCCTTCTTCCTGTGCGCGATCACCACGGTGTTCGGCTGGTGGAACGCCGTGCGCGAGCGGCGCGCCGGCCGGGTGCTGCCGCCGCTGGCTGGAAACCCGCCATGGTTCGCCCGCGCCGTCCTCGACGGGGTGGTGGCCGGTGCCGTGGCCTGTGCGGGGATGTGGCTCACGCTGCGCGGACTGGCGGCCGTGGCGCCCGGCGTTGTCCTGCCGGCCTGGGTGGCGGTGACGGTGGTGGGCACCGTGGCCGGGGCCCTCGGCTACCTGTTCCATGGCCGGGCGGTGGTGCGCGGCGGGCGCTGGCATGCCGCGCCGGTGTGAGCGGGGACGACCAGCGCGTGGGGAGGGGCCGGGACGAAGCCCACGAGGTCTGGCGCCTTCACGCAATCAACAGGTCGTAGACGAACCGCCCCTGCGGATTGCGGGAGCGCTCGAGCCGGAAGCCACAGCCAAACACCGTCGAGCGGGCCGTGCCCCCCGGGCCGGCGTCGATCACCCAGCCCGCAGGCTCGAATCGCTGGATCGTGAAGAGCACCTCCGGCCCCCGGGCATCGACGAGCCACAGCTCCCGTACTCCCGCGGCGTGGTAGGCAGCCGGCAGCCGCTGCGTGTCTTTCCGCACGGATGCATCGCTGACGATCTCGACGACCAGGTCGGGACCCCCGTCGAGTTCCACGAACCGGTCGGGCCGGCCTCCCGCGGCCGGCACCAGGCGCACGCGGCCGGACGCGAGCGTGGCTTCCGACACCGCTACGACGTCGGGTTCGACCGAGAGGTCCGCCGCGACCGACGTCACCCGCGTCTCCCCCGTGAACAGGTGCATGTCGCGAGCCTTCGCGAGCGTCCCCAGGACACGAACCAATTCCGTCTTGAGCGACCCGTGCGTGAAGATGTCTTCCGGCGACATGTCGACCTCGATGCAGGATCCGATCCAGTCGATGCGCGCACCGTGGGGAAACTCCGGCGACTGGGCCCACCGCCGAAACCCATCGAGCGACCCGACACTGCCGGGGATTTCGCATTGATCGGCGACGAGCACGGTGGCCATGGGGAGCTCGCGGGGAAGGAGGTCGACGAACGGCCGAGGAGTCTCCAGTGAATCCTACGCTGCTCGTCGAGTGCCCGCTGCGATCGACCCGATCCGGGAGTCGTCAGGGGATCATGGCGCCGCGGGTGAAGACCATCGCGGCACCGGCGGACGTGATCGCCTTGCGGGCCCGGCTGTCGGCGCGGAACCGGAAAAACACAACGCGATTCGGCCCGGTGGATCAGTTCGTCGTGCAACTCGACGAACACCATGGCCATGGTTTGATTTTGCCAACTACCCCAGCATGAGTGTACGGGCGTTCCCATTGGGGTGCAATGACAGCGTGGGAGCGGCGGAGTCCCGGGGCTCGGGGCGTCGCCGTCGCTGCGCACGGCGGCGCTGCTCGTGGTTCTCCCCCGCGATCACGGGTCTTGAATGGGAACGATGGAGTCTGGCCAGAGGGCCAGGCGGCCGGTCAGCCCGGATCGGCGAAGTGATCGACGGGACCACAACCACCGCCGAGGCCGGGGGCACCGGCGATCGCCGCGCGGATGAAGCGGCAGCCACCGGCCACCGCCGTGGCGACAGGCTCACCCGCGGCCAGCCGGGCCGTGATCGCCGCCGACAGCGTGCAGCCGGTGCCGTGGGTGTGGCGGGTGTCGATCCGGGCTGCCGAGAAGGTCGTCACCCGACCCTCGGAAAGGAGCACGTCGACCGCCGCGCCGTCGAGGTGGCCACCCTTGACGAGCACGTGGGGGGGGCCGAGGGCGGCGATCGCCCGGGCGGCGCGCTCCATGGCCGCGACGTCGCCGACGGGAAACCCGGCGAGGCGCTCCGCCTCGGGGAGGTTCGGCGTGACGAGCGTGGCCCGGGGGAGGAGGTCGGCGACGAGGGCCCGGGCGACGAGGGCCCGCACGGCGTCGTCGGCGATGAGCGCCGCGCCGTGTTTGCTGACCATCACCGGATCGACGACCAGGGGAAACGTCGTCCCGCGGAGCCGCGCCGCGACCGCGGTGATCACGGCGGCGCTGCCCAGCGCCCCGGTCTTGGCGGCCGCCGGGGGGATGTCGTCCAGGACCGCGTCGAGCTGGGCGACGACGAGGTCCGGGGCGAGGATCTCGACGGCCGACACGCGCCGCGTGTTCTGCACCGTCACAAGGGTGACGACGCTCGTGCCGTAGGCACCGTGCCGGTGGAACGTCTTCAGGTCGGCCTGGAGGCCGGCCCCACCGGAGGGATCGGAGCCGGCGATCGTCAGCGCGACTGGGGGCGGCATGGGCATCGGGGGATTCCGCGGGAGCGGGGGCGAAACGGGACAGGTCAATTGTGCTCCGGCATCGCCGCGCGTGCGACACAGAAGCGCACGACGTGATGCTGGATGACACTTTCGCGAGTCGAGAGGCATGGTCGCTCACCGCCCGTCGGCACGCGCCCACCGACGCACCCGGTGGTATGATCCTTGGCCTCGCCGGCTGCTGTCGCCGTGCGACGGATTCCCTTCGGGGAAGCTGGTGTTGAGCACCGCGAACCCACCCGACGCGATTCCGCCCGATGGCCGCCGCAGGCGGCACCTGGCCGCGGCGGC
>RFRL01000159.1 GCA_009924545.1 Planctomycetia bacterium
CGGGGGGCGGTCGGACGCCGCGGGAAGGAACCACCGCGCGGCGAGGAGTTCGTACGACCCCTCCAGTTCGCAGTGGCCAAGGAGTGGGCAGGTCCGGCAGTGGCGACCTCCCGTGAAGGTCTCGAGGTTCTCCCGATTGAAGATGTAGGGCTTCGCGGCGAAGGTGCCGGCCACCCACTGCCAAGAGAGGTGGTTGCTCGCTGGATCGCCGTCGAGGAGGTGGGAGAGGAACCAGTCGGCGCCGGCCTGCCAGGCGACGCCACGGCCGTGCACCAACCACGACGCCAGCCACATCCGCTCGTGGTTGTGCAGCCACCCCTCGGTCACGAGCCGGCGGATGAAGTCGTCGATGCACGGCATCCCCGTGGCGGCGTCGCGCACATCGGCGGGAAGATCGGGCGCGGGAGGCCGCCGGGGCAGCGCCGCCGGCGGTTCGATGGCGCTGCCGATCCGCGCGCCGAGGGTCGCCTGGACGCGCTGCCAGTAGTCGCGCCAGGCCAACTCCCGCACCAGCGTGGTCGCCGCGCCGGCCACCGGCACCCGCTCCAGCGCCGCGTCGCGCACTTCCGCCAAGGACAAGACCCCGTGCCGCAGCCACGGGGAGAGACCGGTCACCGCACCATCGACGTGGTTGCGCGTCGCGGCATAGCGCGGCGGATCGATGGTGGCGAGGCGGGCGACCGCCGCGGCCCGCCCCCCGCGGAATCGGCCGGCGGCGGGAATCGAGGCCGGCCCCGTGCTACCTCCCACCTCGGGGACCAGACCGAGCCAGCGACTCACGGCGGGGCAGGAGGGCACGGCACCAGTCTCCGGGAAAGGAATGAGACTCAACGGGTGATGGGGAGCGGATGCATGGTTCCCGGGCAGTCGGTTGCCGTCAAAGTGGGCGTCAACCGGACGCTGCAACAACGCGGGGATCGTCTCGCTGCCTGGGGAGCGTTACCAACGCCCGGTGGGGGTGTTGGCATGGCGTTTGCTGCCCCAAACAACGCCGCTTCGCCCGGGGGCGGACGGATCGCTCGCCGCCCGCCTCTTTCCGGGATCGAAGCCCGTGATCCATTAGGATGCCCCAACGGCTTGGGTGGGCACTCCGCCTAGCTCACCCAGGCCGGGGCATGCCCGTGGGGACGGACTCCACGCCCGTGGGGACCGCCGTGGAGCATCCGCCACCGTGAAGTTGATCATCGCCATCATCCAGCCCAACAAGCTGGAGAGTGTGAAGGAGGCCCTGTCCGCGGTCGAGGTCTTCCGGCTCACCGTGCTCGACGTGCAGGGCTTCGGCCGGCAGCGGGGGCACGCCGAAACCTACCGGGGCCACGAGATCGCCGTGAACCTCCTCCGCAAGGTGCAGCTCCAGATCGCCGTCAACGACGACTTCGTGGAGCCGACCATCGCCGCGATCATCGCAGGTGGCCGTTCGGGAGAGCAGGGACAGATCGGCGACGGCAAGATCTTCGTGCTGCCGCTGGAGGAGTGCGTGCGCATCCGCACCGGGGAGCGCGGTCGCGAGGCGATCTGACCGCCCGAGGGGCCTGCTCACTTCGGGCTGCTCCCAGGTTGGCCGGCCTTCCCTGGTGGCCGGCGCGGTTGCGTGAAGGCTCGGGCCGCCCGGCCCGGGGTGGCGACGGTCAGGGCCGCTGCGGGTGGAGCCGCGGTTGGGGGCCGAGGGCCATGCGGTTGACGGCGGCGAGAAACGCCTTGGCCGAGGCCTCGAGCGAATCGGTGGAGACCCCCCGGCCGCGGTGCACCTCCCCCGCGTGCTCGAGTTCGACCGTCACCTCCGCCTGGGCATCCTTGCCCACCGTTACCGCCTGGACCCGGAAGTCGCGGCAGATGGTGGCGATCCCGGTGAGCTTCTCGATGGCCAGGAAGATGCCGTCGATGGGGCCGTCGCCGGCGGTGATCGTGACCGCCTCGGGGACGCCGTCGTGGAGGACACGCAGCTCCACCGTCGGGGTGGCGCCGCTGGCACTGGTCAGGGCGTAGCCCGCGAAGGTGAACTGCTCCGGCAGGGCGGCGAACTGCTGCTCGCAGAGGGCGGCGATGTCGCCGTCGTAGATCTCCTTCTTCCGGTCGGCCAACGCTTTGAAACGGTCGAACAGTGTCTGCAACTGCTCGGCGGTGAGCTGGTACCCCAGCGACCGGGCCCGGTCGGCCAGGGCCGCCCGGCCGCTGTGCTTCCCCAGCACCAGATCGGTGCGCTCGAGGCCCACGTCCTCCGGGCGCATGATCTCGTAGGTGCGCCGCTCTTTCAGCATGCCGTCCTGGTGGATCCCCGCCTCGTGGGCGAAGGCGTTGCGGCCGACGATCGCCTTGTTGCGCGGCACGCGGATGCCGGTGATGTTGGCCACCAGCCGGCTGGTGGGCACGAGCCGTTGGGTGACGATGCCGGTCTGGCAGCCGTAGGTGTCGGACCGGGTCCGCAGGGCCATCACGACTTCTTCCAGGGAGCAGTTGCCCGCGCGCTCACCGATGCCGTTGATCGTGCACTCCACCTGACCCGCCCCCGCCTCCACGGCGGCGAGGCTGTTGGCCACCGCGAGGCCGAGGTCGTCGTGGCAGTGGACGCTGATCACCGCCCGATCGACGTTGGGGACGCGCGCCCGGAGGGCGGCGATCACCCCGTGCATCTGCGTGGGTGTGGCGTAGCCGACCGTGTCGGGGATGTTGATTGTGGTGGCTCCCGCGGCGATCACCG
Source organism: Planctomycetia bacterium (assembly GCA_009924545.1). Classification (GTDB taxonomy): domain Bacteria; phylum Planctomycetota; class Planctomycetia; order Pirellulales; family UBA1268; genus F1-20-MAGs016. The sequence continues at coordinate 2,699 of RFRL01000159.1, forward strand.
CCTCGACGACCCGGCAGAGGAAGTCGATCTCCGTGCGCGCCGCATCCTCGGGGGAGAATTCGACGTCGCCGCACAGGCCGCGGGCCCGACGGACGCCGGCCACGGCCCGCGCCAGCACCTCCTCCTCGTTCATCCGCAGCTTGAACTCGCGGTGGATCGCGCTGGTGGCGAGGAACACGTGGATCCGGGGCCGCTCCGCCTCGCACAAAGCCTCCCACGCCTTGTCGATGTCGGCCTCGTTGCACCGTGCCAGGCCGCAGATCGCCGCACCGTGGACCTGCCGCGCGATCTCCGTGACGCTCTCGAAGTCGCCTGGCGAGGCGATGGGGAAACCGGCCTCGATGACGTCGACACCCAAGTGCACCAGCGCCTGGGCGATCTCGAGCTTCTCCGTGAGATTCATGCTCGCCCCGGGTGACTGCTCGCCGTCCCGGAGGGTGGTGTCGAAGATGCGGATCGGGCGGGGCTGGGTCATGGTGGCCGGAAACACAGCGGGGGGAAGCCGACGGAACGAAGCCCGCAATGTAGCAGCCGCATGCCTGGCGCAGGAGAGGCAGCGCCACACGGTGCCAACCCCTCCCACGGAGACGCTGACCTTGATGTACAATCGCGCGGTGCTCCGCGGCGGCGCCGCCAGGTCTTTCCGGATCGCCCCATGGCCCACAGCCCTGCCCACCCGCCGGTTCCGCCCGCGCCCGGCGGAGCCGCCCGGCGGGCGGACCCGGCGTCGTCGTCGGTTCCGACCCCCGTCGGCACCGGCTTGTCTCCATCCGTTCGCGCGGCCGGCCGCGGTCGCGAGGTGGCGTTCCTGGGGACGATCGCCCTGTGCGGTCTGGCTTGGTGGTGGCTGGCGACCCACCATGTGGTTCCGCCCGCGCACGAAGCGCCGGCGGCCGCCACGGCGGCCGGGGGGAGTGCCCTGGCCGACACCGTGGTGCTCCCGGCGGGCAGTGCCGCCTTGCCAGTGACTCCCGTTGCCCGGCGCTCGATCCGCGACCACATCACGGTGCCGGGGCGCCTCGATTACGACGCCCGCTACCGCCTTGACTACAGCGCCCCGGTGGACGGCATCGTGTCGCGGGTCCTGGTGCAGGTTCGGCAGGGGGTGGCACGTGGGGACTCGCTCGCCGAGCTCTCCAGCCCCGACGTCGGTGCGGCCCGCGACAACGTGCACCGTCGTGAGGCCGACTGGGAGATCGCCCGGAAGGCGGCCGCATGGGCCGACGCGATCGCCGACAACGTCGATGCCCTCCTCGAGACCCTTTCCCGGCGGCCCCCGCTGTCGACCGTCGAGAACCAGTTCGAGGGGCGACTGCTCGGCACCTACCGGGAGACGATCCTCGGGGCCTACTCGCGCCTCGTGTTCGTCGAGAAGGTCAACGACAGCACCGCCCAACTCGGTGCCGGCGGGGTGCTCTCGGGGCGGATCATCGAGGAACGCACGAGCAACCTTGAAGTGGCCCGTGCCAATTTCGCCGCGGCCTGCGAGGAGTCGCAGTTTGCCACGCGGCAGAAGCGCGACCAGGCCCGGGCGGAGCTGGCGCAGGCCGACCGCCTCGTGCAGATCGCCCGCGAGTACCTCCGGACCCTCGTCGGCAGTCGGCTCGACACCGACGTCGGGGGGCGTGGCACGGCGGGTGAAGTGGTCGAAGTCGAGGGGGGCGACCTGGCCGACACCCCCGGCGACGGGCCGAGCGGCCTGAGCACGCTCGTCCTCCGCACGCCGTTTGACGGGCTGGTGGAAGACGTGTTCGTGACCCGCGGCGAGCGTGTGAAGTCGGGCGACAGGATGTTCGTGGTCGCCGACACCGGCACCTTGTGGGTCCGGGCGCAGATCCACGAGCGGCAGTGGACCACCGTCGACGTGGCGGCGGGGCAGGAGGTGCGGGTCCAGGTGCCCGGCGCCGCCGATCACGAGACGAGCGCCCGCGTCAGCCACGTGGGGGCCACGGTCGAGGCCGAATCACGGAGCGTGCCCCTGGTCGCCGAACTGCACAACGACGACGCCCACTTCAAGCCCGGCATGTTCGTGTGGGTCGACCTGCCCCAAGGGCAGACCCGCGAGGTGCTGGCGGTCCCGGCGGGGTCCGTGATGCGGCACCAGGGGCGGGCCTTCGTCTTCGTGCCCGACGGCCGCGATGGCACGGGACGGCCGCGCTACCGGCGGGTGGGGGTCGAAACCGGCACTGGCCAGGAGGACGTCGTCGAGATCACATCCGGGCTGCGCGAGGGGGACGAGGTGGTGTCGAAGGGGGCCTTCGTGCTCAAGAGCGAACTGCTGCTCGAGGACGAGCCGGCGGTCGGTGCCGAGCCAGCGGGGAGTGGGCATTCCGGTGCGGCGGCGGCCGGTGGCTGAGCGTCCCGGGAGAGTCATGACGTGCTGACCGGCATCATCGAGTGGTCCCTGGCGAACCGCGCCCTGGTCATCGCGCTGTCCGTGCTCATGGCCTGCGGCGGTCTGTTCGCCGCGACGCGGATACCGGTCGATGCGGTGCCCGACCTGGTCAACGTCCAGGTCCAGGTGGTCACCGAGGCGGGGACCCTGCCGCCGGTCGAGGTGGAGCGGGCGATCACCTACCCGGTGGAGCGGGCGGTGAGCGGGCTGCCGCACGTGGAGGAGATCCGCAGCGTGTCGCGGCTGGGGATCTCGCTGGTGACGATCGTGTTCCGCGAGGGCACCGACATCCACCTCGCCCGCCAACTGGTGGCGGAACGGCTGCCCGAGGCGCGCGCCGGCATCGCCGTGCCGGAGGTCGACCCGCGACTGGGCACCCTGAGCACGGCGCTGGGGGAGATCCTCCAGTTCGAGGTCCGTGGCACGGGCCACAGCCTGATGGACCTGCGCAGCCTGCTGGAATGGGAGATCGCGCCGGCCCTCCGCGAGGTGCCCGGCGTGACCGACGTCAACAGCCACGGCGGGTTCGCCAAGTCGTACGAGGTGGAGGTCGATCCCGACCGGCTCGGCTCCCACGGGATCCCGCTGGGCGACGTGCTCGCGGCCCTGGAGCGGAACAACGCCAGCACCGGCGGGGGCTACATCGTCAAGCATGGCGAGCAGCGGTTCATCCGCGGCCAGGCACTGCTCACCAGCGTGGCCGACATCGAGCAGGTCGTCGTCCGCAGTCCGCCCCGCGGGGTGCCGGTGCTCATCCGCGACGTCGGCCGGGTGTCGATCGCCCCGCTCTCCCGCCAGGGGGCGGCCACCCGCGACGGCCGCGGCGAGGTGGTGACGGGGATGGTGATGATGGTCCGCGGCGAGAACAGCCGGCGTGTGGTCGAGGCGGCGAAGGCGCGGATCGAGGAGATCCGGCGGACGTTGCCGGCGGGTGTCGATCTGGAGGTGATCTACGACCGCGCCACTCTCATCGGGCGCACGCTCGACACCGTCCTCCACAACCTTGCCGAGGGGGGGCTGCTCGTCATCGTGGTCCTGCTCGTGCTCCTGGGCAACCTTCGCGCCGGGCTGATCGTGACCCTGGCGATCCCGCTTTCGATGCTGTTCGCCGCCAACTGCATGTGGGCCGCCGGGATCCCCGCCAGCCTCATGAGCCTCGGGGCGATCGACTTCGGTCTGGTCGTCGACAGCTCGGTGATCATGGTGGAGAACTGCGTCCGCCGCCTCTCCCACGCGCCGGCGAATGCCGGGCGGATCGACGTCGTCCGCGATGCCGCCATCGAGGTGCGCGGCCCGACGATGTTCGGCGAGTTGATCATCGCCATCGTGTACCTGCCGATCCTCTTCCTCCAGGGCACCGAAGGGAAGCTGTTCCGGCCGATGGCCCTCACCGTGCTGTTCGCGCTGGCCGGATCGCTGGTGCTCTCGCTGACCCTCATGCCCGTGCTCGCCGCGACCGTCCTGGGGCGCGAGGAGGAACGCGAGCCGCTGGTGATGCGCCTCTTCCACCGGGCCTACCAGCCACTCGCCCGTCTGGCGGTGGCGCACCCGGTGCTCGTGTCCCTGGGAGCCACGGCACTGGTGGCGGCGACGATCCCCCTCGCCCTCGGTTTGGGGGCGGAGTTCATGCCGCGGCTCGACGAGGGGGACATCCTCATCGAGGTCAACCGCCTCCCCAGCGCCACGCTCGAGGATGCGGCGCCGCTGACCGCCCAGGTGGAAACGCTGCTGGGCAGTTTCCCGGAAGTGCGGACGGTGTTCTGCAAGACCGGCCGCCCCGAGATCGCCAACGACGTCATGGGGGTGCAGCAGACCGACGTCTGGGTGATGCTCCGGCCCCACGGCGCCTGGCCGCCGGGGGTGACGCGCGAGGCGCTGGTGGAACGGATGTCGGCGGCGCTCTCGGCCGCGGTCCCGGGTGCCACGTTCGGTTTCAGCCAGCCGATCGAGATGCGCGTCGACGAGCTCGTGGCGGGGGTCAAGGCCGACGTCGCGGTGCTCGTGTACGGCGACGACCTCGACACCCTGGGACGGATCGGCCAGCAGATCGAGGAGTTGCTCCGCGGCATCCGCGGAGCGGCCGACGTCCGCGCCGACTGGCAGGCCGACGTGCCGACGCTGCGGATCGATGCCCGGCGCGACCAGTTGGCCCGCCACGGCATCGACGGCTCCGAGGTGATGCGCGCGGTGTCGGCGCTCGGGGGCATCCAGACCGGGGTGATCTACGAGGGGCGCCCGCGCTTTCCCCTCGTGCTCCGCTATCCGCGCGCCTGGCGGGAGAACGAGGCCCTCCTCCCGCAGATCCCCGTCGGTGCGGCCCAGGGGCGGCCGGTACCCCTGGGGGAGTTGGCCGACGTCCGCATCGAGGAGAACCCGCCCAGCGTCGAGCACGAGAACTCACGGCGGCGGACGTTCGTCTCGGCAAACGTCCGCGGTCGCGACGTCGCCAGCTTCGTCACCGAGGCGCGGCAGCGGGTGGCGGCCGAAGTTTCCCTGCCGGCCGGTTACACGATCCGCTGGGGGGGCGATTTCGAGAACCTCCTCTCCGCCAGCCGGCGGCTCGCCCTCATCACGCCGCTGGTGCTTGGCCTCATCGGCCTGCTCCTCTACACGAGCTTCAAGTCGCTGCGCCTGGCGAGCTTGATCTTCGTGGCGGTGCCGGTGGCGGCGTGCGGGGGCGTGGTGGGGCTGGCGCTGCGGGGGATGCCCTTCTCGATCGCCGCCGGCGTGGGGTTCGTCGCCCTGTTCGGCGTGGCGGTGCTCAACGGCCTGGTTTGGGTGGCAGGCGCGGAACAGGCCCGGGCGGAGGGGATGACCGCCCGTGAGGCGGCCGTGGCCACCGCCGAGGTGCGCATCCGGCCCGTCCTCATGACCGCCCTGGTGGCGAGCCTGGGATTCCTGCCGATGGCCCTGGCCAACACCAGCGGGGCGGAGATCCAGCGGCCGCTGGCCACGGTCGTCATCGGGGGCATCATCACCTCGACGCTGCTGACGGCTTTCGTCGTCCCGGCGATCTACCCCTGGTTCGCCGTTTCCCGGCCGGCGCACCCGCACCACTGAATCGCGTCCCCGGGGGTTCCCGAGGCGACGGGGGCCGGGGCGCGGTACAACTGCCGCCCGACGGGAGGGATGGCATGACGCTGCGAGAGTTCCAGGCGCTGATCCGCCGGATGTACCACGAAAAGGATGCCGCCCGCGGCGTCGAGGGGACCTTCATGTGGCTCTCCGAGGAGGTCGGGGAGCTGGCCGGGGCCCTGCGCGGGGGCACGAAGGAGGAAGTGGCGCTGGAGTTCGCCGACGTCCTCGCCTGGCTCGCCACGATCGCCAACGTGGTCGACGTCGATCTCGAGGCGGCCGTGCAGCGCAAGTACGGCGGCGGTTGCCCCGGTTGTGGGCAGGTGGCGTGTGTCTGCCCCGACGCGGAGAAGCCATGAGCGGTCGGGCTGCCGTCACGCTGTCGCCGCTGCCGCCGGCCGGGTGGTTCGTCGGTGTCGTGGCGTGCGCCGCCAGCGTGGCGGCAAGCTTCCTGGGGGGTGCCCGGGCCGCGGCCGATGATCGGGTGACGGTCGGCCTCGAGGGCGTCTACCGGACGGGTGGCTGGACGCCAGTGGTGGTCGAGTCGACCACGCTCCCCAACGGTGCGACAGCGGCGGTGTGGGCCGACGATCCCGACGGTCAGGCGGTACGGTCTCCGCCGGTGCCTCTTCAACAGACGGACGCCGGCACCTGGCTGGCCCGGACCCGGGTACGCATCGGCCGCCCCGGGGGGCAGTTGCGGGTCGAGATGCCGGTGACCGAAGGCCCCGCCGACGCCCCGCCCTCCGGCCAGACCGTCGCGCTCACTCGACCGCTCGACCCACTGGAGCGGTTGATCCTGGTGATCGGCGACCTGCCGGCCGTCCCCCGGGCGGCGCGGTTGGTGGTGCGCGAAGGGCTGCCGCGGGCCCGGATCGTCACCACCGCCGATCCGACGGCGCTGGGCAGCGCGGCCCTCGACTTCTCCGCGGCCGATGCGGTCGTCGTCTGCGGCCGGACGGTGCTGGCATCGGGCACCGCTGCCAGCGCGGGACTGGCGGGCATCGACGACTGGGTGCGGCAAGGGGGCCGGCTGGTGCTGGTGGCCGGGGCGAGTGCCGCCGACCCAGGCTTCGCTGCGTCCCCGGCGGCGGCGTGGTTGCCCGGCCCTCCAGGCCGCGCCGGGCGCGTGGAGCGCCTCGTGCCGCTGCGCCGGGCGACGGCCATCGAGACCTACGCGCGGGCCGGCCGACCGCTCGACCGGACCGCGCTCGACGGCCTCCAGGCGCCGCTGCTGGCCGACACGCGCGGGCTGGAGGGGGTGATCGAGGCTTGGGAGGGCACGGCCCCCGGCGATCTGCCGCTGGTGGTCCGCGCG
>RFRL01000160.1 GCA_009924545.1 Planctomycetia bacterium
CGCCGCCGTCGCCAGGGCGTCGGCATCGGCGGCGCTGGGGGCGAGCACGGTGGCCGATACCACCCCCTCCGCCGGCCACCCGGTGCGCGGATCGAGGATGTGCCCCAGGCGTCGCCCCCGGTCGATGAAGAACTGGGTGCCGGATCCGCTGGTGCCGAGGCTGCGATCGACCAGCGTCAGGGTCGCGAGCCGGTCGCGCGGGCGGAGGGGATGGCGCAACCCCACGCGCCAGCCGCGCCGCCCCGGCAGGTCGGGACCCTGGATGCCCCGGGCCAGGACACTGCTCGAGCCCCCGTGCACGAGCACGCTCGGCACCCCCGCGTCACGGAGATACGCGGCCGCCCGATCGAGAGCCCATCCCTTGCCGATCGCTCCCGGATTGAGCTCCACCCCCGGCTGCGTGAAGCGCACGCGTCGCCCGGTGGCCTCGAGTTCCACCCGGTCCCACCCGGAGCAGGCGAGCGCCGTCGCCAGGTCGTCCGGGAGCGGGGTCCGCCCCTGGCGCCGGAGAAACCCCCAGCACCGCGACAGGGCGCCCGTTGCCATGTCGAATGCGCCGCCGGTCTGCTCCCACAACTCGCCTGCGCGTTGCAGCAAGGCCCACACGTCGTCGGCCACCGGTTGCCAGCCGCCGGCGGCGCTGGCGTTGAGCCGGGCCAGTTCGCCCCCCGCGCGGTGGATCGTGATCCGGTCCTCGATCCGGTCCACTTCGTCGAGCGCGGCACTGCCCCACTCCGCCGCGTCGGCCTCCTCGCCGGCATTGAACACCACCTCGAACCGGCAGGCCATCGCGTCGCGGCCGACGACCAGGGTGTGGAGATCGGCGTCCATGACCGCTACCGCGGCGCCAGGCCACGATCGAAGGCGTCCTGGTCGCGGCGGAACACCGCCAGTTCCTTCTCGAAGCGCTCCAGCGGGATCGTCCACACCGGCTGCTCGGAAGTGTGGGAGTGGCAATGCGCCACGCACAGGCGGTGGAGGAACTTGAACAGGTGCCGCGGCACGCGCAGCGTCCGCAGCCCGTCGATGAGCCGGCGCTGGTCGACCGCCGGATCGAAGAGCTGGGCGAGCGTGGCGGGGGGATTCCCCGTACTCGCCGCCTTCACGCGCTGGGAGGCGATGTCGTAGAGCGTTTCCCCGGTCCACTCCAGGTTGGGCACGAGGTTTTGCTTGTCGAGCCGGGCGCGCTGGTTGAACGATTCGTCCTCGCGCTCGATGAACCGGTACAGCTCGTCGGGGAGGAGGAGCTTGAAGCCCAGGCCGGGCGACTTGAGGAACTTGTTGTCGAGCAGTGGCCAGACGAGGAGCCGCATCCGCTCCGCCTGCCCGTTGACGGCGTGTGGCTCGTCGACCCGGTCGACGATGACCACCATGCCGCCGTAGCCGAGGGCGCCGAGGATCCCCTGGAACTTGGCGAGCAGTTCGTAACGGTCGTCACTCCGTGCCAGCTTCGGCAAGGGTTGGCCGGCGAGGTCGACCATCGGCATCCGTGCCAGGGCCTGCGTGAGCTGCCCCACGGTGCGGTTGCCCGTCCGCATGCTGCGCACCACTTGCCGCGCGGTCCACCACCCCCGCGCCCGTTGCCACAACCAGGGGATCCACGAAACACCGACGAACGCCAACGGCACCCACCACGCGGCACCGGTGGGCACGATGCCCTGCCAGCCGCTGCCGCGCGTCACCGCGCCGGCCAGCGCACCGAGGAGCAGCGTCAGGGCCACGACCCCGAGCCACCAGGGCCACGTGGCGCGCCAGGTGGAGTAGCCGACGGCGCGGCGCAGCCGGGCCCACCGCGAGGGAAACGTTTCCCCGGTCGACTGGTCGTAGCAGGCGGCGAGGAGGGCGAGATCACGGGCCAGCGGCGGGCTGAGCCGCGCCTTGCCGCGCCCCCCGCCGTCGAGCACCTGCGACACAAGTTGCGTCGTCCCCAGGGCGAGGATGGCGTCGATGTGGTCCCACAGTTTCCAGTGGGCGAGGACCTTTTCCACCGGCCGGCGCGGGCCGACGCGGCTGATGAAACGATCCAGGAACGGGTTGAAGTCGTCGTACAGCACGACGAACGTCTTGCGGTCGGGATGCTCTTCCCCGTGCCGTTCGAACTGCCGCACCATCTGCAGCTTGAGCGCCGTCTTCCCCGACCCCTTCTCGCCGAACACGATCGCGGTGCTCGGGTCGTCGGGATTGCCGTAGACCTTGTCCCACGCGGGGTGGTAGGTCGACTCGAGACAGGTGCGCTTGAACACCGTGTCGTTCTGGGCGTCCTCCTCCGCGAAGGGATTCCCGCCGATGCCGTGGTGTTCGAGGAATTCCTGGATTTTCATGCTGCCTGCCGCTGGGTGACCGATCCGAACCCGAACCGAGATGGAGCCGGGCCCCGCGTGTGCTCGAGTGCCGCGCCCCGCGTGGCCTCACTTGGCGGCCGGCACGATCCCTTCGACCATGCCGCGAAAGCCTTCGGCATGCTTCGCCACCGTGGCCGCGGGTCCGTAGAACTTCAAAAAATAGCTCCCCGCCGCGGGCGTTTCCACGATCGCCGCGAGCATCCTGTAGCCCGGTCGGTCGATCGTCTTGCCGCCGGCGAACGGGCCTCCCGGGCTGTCCTTGTAGGTGCCCGACACGTCGACCATCGTCACCGTGCACCCGGCGATCTTCACGGTCTTGGTGACCGCCTTGTCCTTCGTCGCCGCGCCGTCGGGCTGGGTGAACTGGCCGTACCAGCGCTCGACGTTGGCCTGCACGCTGCCGCCGGCCCCCATCACCGTCATGCGCCCCGCCGGGGCGTCCCCTTCCGACGGGACGGTGAACTCCGTCTCCACGATGCCCGACTTGGGCTGCACACGCTTCCAGCCGGTGGGGGCTTCGAGGGAGAATCCACCCTCGGCGATGCGGAAGGCGCGGGCCTCTTCTTGGGCCACGGCACCGACCGGCGCCGGGCCGATCCACGCGATCGCCAGCCCGAGAACCAGGGCGAGGGTGGGAACGAAGGTACGACGCATGGGGAGGGGCTCCTCAACGGGAAAGCGGGAACGTGCGGCGGAGGCTCGCGGCCCGTGCGGACGACGGACAATCCATGATATCGCTGCCACGCCGTTCGGCAGCCCACGGACCGCGCCTTCACTTCCCTGCGGGGGAAAGCGGCGCCGCACCGGCCGACTGCTACCGACCACGCCGGGTGGGCACCAGTCCGGGGAGAGGCTCGAGCGGAACCATCTCCGCCAACCCCGCCTTCACCATGTCACGTCCGGTGACGTAGCGGTGGGTGCGGATCCACTCGCCGATCAGGTCGACGGCCGTGCCGAACAGGTCGCCCAGGAGCACGTCCATCTCCTTCTCCAACTCGGCGAAGTGCCGCGACCATTCCGCCGCCTCGGTGATGCCGATGTGCTCCTCGCTCTGCCACTTCATCGGGTGGAAGAGGAACACGCTGTGGGGCGTGACGACGCGGCGGCGGCAGGCCGCGAACGGCCACAGCGCCGCCGACGAGCACTCCCCGGTGACGATGCCGGTGGCCTCGATCCCCCGCAGGCGGATCAGCGCCACCAGCGACATCGCGCAGTACGGGCTGCCCCCCGGGGAGTCGAAATAGATGATGCACTCGCCGCCCGGCTCGATGCCCATCAGGCTGCCAGTGATGTCCGACTCGTGGTTGCCGAGATCCCCGAGCACGGCGATCTCGACAGGACCCCCGGGGCCCTCGTCACCCTCGGCCTCGGGGGGAGGCGCTGCCTTTCTTGCTGCCATGTGTCTCCCTGCCCTCCGACCCCGCCGAGCCGACCGCGCGATTGGCGGGAAGCCCTCAACCGAGGAGCCGTGCGTCCTGGCACCATCGACCACGACGTCGGGCAACCCGGGGAGACTCCCCACGCCGCTCCCTCGTGGAGGGCAACGCCCCCAAGCGGTGACCTGGCCGGTGCCAGAGGGGCAGCGTAGGCGACCCCGGGGCGGTTCGCAACCCGCGGCCCGGCGAGGCCACGCGGGCTCCGCTCCCGGACCGTCCTCCCTGAGCTGCGGCAAGCCGTATGGCTGCAGCCCGCTAGCTCCGATAGTCGCCGTGGCAGGCATCACACGATTTTTTGAGGTTGCCCACGGCGGCCCGGACCCCGTCGTAGTCGTTCTGGGAGGCAGCGGCACGAGCCTTCAGGGCGGCGTCGCGCATAGCGCCGGCGTAGCCGCGGTAGGTGTCGTCGTCGTGGTATTCAAAGTCCTTCCGCTGGATCGCCTCCGCGATCACCGCCGTCATTTCCACCTCGTGGAGGAGCGCGGCGGCCTGCCGGGAGAATTCCGTCCGCGAGGCCACCGCCGCGCCGACGAGGGCATCGGCCCGTTCGAGGCGCGCCATCAGGGCCGGGCGGGCGGCGACCTGGCTCCACAGCGTTGCCCCCCCCTCGGGATCGTTCTCGGAGCGCGAGGGCAGACCGTTGCCCTCGAGCAACGCCACAAGGTCGCCGGCCCGGGCCTTGGCCTCCTTGAACGACTGGTCGGTGCCCGCCTTGCAGTTGAACCCCGTCCGGGCGAACAGATCGCGGGCCGCGGCGGCGTCCTTCTTCCAGCGGATGTCGCCGTCATAGGCGGCGATCACGCCGAAAACCAGCGCCAACGACGAGAAGGCTTCCCGCGCCCCCTCGTATCCGCCCCCTTTGAAGCTCGTCGTCGAGGCGACCGCCTCCTGCACCGCCCCCTTCATGTCCTTGACTTCGTCGGCGAGGGTCTCGGGGGAGACGAGGGCCGACCAGCGGAACGCGTTCGCTTGGCCGGCGGCCGGGTCGGCCATCGCCGGCGTGCCACCCCGGGTGACCGCCAACTCCGCGAAATCGGGCCGCTGCCCCTCGAGCGTGGCAAAGGCGTCGTCGAAGAAGGTCGATCGTTCGAGTGCCGACCACCCGGCCGGCGGCCGGGCCCTGACCCGTTCGCGACCGGGGGCCGCCCCCTGTGCCACGCTGTGGGTGTTCGTCGGCCCGGAGGTCAGCGGCCCGAGCGACCAGACCGCCGCCGCCACGGCCCCCACGGCGATGCCGACCCAAACCGATCGGGGCGGGGTTCGCCGGCACCTGTCGACTGCCATGGGAGCTCCTCTTTACTGCTCACGATGTCTACGCGGACTTCAGGGCAGATCAGGTGTCGGGGGCGGCCACCTCCGGGCCCGACCACAGCGGGGGCAGGCCTCCCACCCACCCGATGATACCGGCTCGCCAGCCCCCCGGATTCATCTTGACCCGTCCCCGGGCTGCCCGTCACTCTCCCCGACCTGTTCACCGATCGAGTCACCTGCCGCAGAGGACGGCACGCCAGGGAGGTCCCGAGATGCAGCCCGATATCCACTCACTTCGCCGATCCGTTTCCTCCCGGCAGTGGTCGCTGTGGGCCTTCAGCTTCGTGGCCGGTTGCCTCGTGGTGACGGCCCTGTCGCTGACCGGCTGCTCCGCATCCACCGCTCCGCAGGCGTCGTCGGCGGTGGCCGCGACCGAGCCGGCCAAACAGTCGGTGGTCACCTTCCTCGAGGCGATCAAACGGGGCGACAACGAGGCCGCCAGCGGCATGCTCAGCAAGGTCGCCAAGGCCAAGACCGAGGAACTGGGGATGATGGTCGCCCCCCCGGTGAAGCCGACCGCCACCTACTCCGTGAGCGAGTGCGAGGTGGTGGGTGACACCGACGACCTGGTGCACGTCGCCACCACCTGGACCGACACCGACGACGAGGGGTTCAAGAGCAGCGAAAACGTCGTCTGGGTCGTGCGGCTCGATCCCGAGGGTTGGCGGGTGGTGGGGATGGCGACGAAGGTGTTTCCCGACCTGCCCCCGCTGCTCCTCAACTTCGAGGACCCCGAGGACATGGTGGCCAAGCAGGAGGCCGTGGCCGAGGAGCTGCAACGCCGGGCCGCGGCGCAGGAAGCCGGAGCCGCGGAACGCACCGCCCGGAGTGATGGCGGCCCGCAGGCGAAGTGACGCCAGGAATCCTGGCTTCGGTCTCGCAGCGGCCACACTCCGCCAGACACAACGGCGGTACGCAGCCGACGTGAACGCCGGTCCTGACGGCTTTCGGCCGTTCGCCGGGCGTTTCCCGGGTCGGGCGACCCTATGGGGGACTGGGCCGCATTTTGACGGTCGACCCGATGCCGGCCTCGCTGTCAACCAGCCTGGCACCGGGCTCAGCGGCGATTCTGCCGGGTAAAGCAGCTCTTGACCCCCGTTTGAGCCGCGTCCAACGCGACCGCGGAAACCCCCTTTAAGGGTGGGTCGCGTCCTTGACACCCCTGGGGCCCCTGCTAGCCTAGCGTCCTGCCCAGCTTGCCCAGTCAGGATTTCTTCGCCAACCGGCACCGTCGCGGTGGATCGTCCATCGCGGGATCGCGTCGGCTTCCGGTGATCGTACCTGCGGCCGGCAGGAGCGGATGCCCGCTCGGGTGCTTTGGTCCGGTGGCCGTCCCGGATCGAGTGGGTTCGGTGACGGCTCGGATGACCATGGGTGCGATCGTTCCTCCTTTGGAGACATGACATGAAGCGATTCGTCGGGTTCGGGATGGCGATGTTCGTGGCGCTGGTCGCCATCGCCCTGACCGGTGGTGATTCGGGTGCCGTCGCCGGCCAGGGCTGCCATGGCCGCAAGTGCCACGGTGGCGGCCTGCTGTCGAAACTGCACGCCAAGAAGTGCCACGGTGCTGCGGCTGCGTCCCCGGCTCCGTCCAGCTGCCACGGCGGCGGCCTGCTCGCCAAGCTGCACGCCCGCAAGGCCAACAAGTGCCACGGTGCGGCGGCTGCCGCTCCCGCTGATTGCGGTGGCTGCGGTGGCGAGTCGATGACCAGCAGCTGCGGCAGCTGCGGTGGCGGTGGGGTCGTCTACGGCGAGAGCGCCACGACGAGCAGCGGCTGCAGCGGTTGCGGCGGTGGCGCGGTCGTCTACGGCGATAGCGCCATGACGAGCAGCGGCTGCAGCGGTTGTGGCGGCGGCGCGGTGATGGTGATGGCCAGCGAGGACACGATGATCAGCAGCGGTTGCGTGGGCGGCGGTTGCAGCGGCGAGTCGGTCATCTCGACCGACGGCGGCGTGATCGAGGGCGGAAGCGTGATTTCCGAGGGTGTTCCGACCGAGGCTCCGGCTGCCCCGGCCGCCGACGCTCCGGCTGCCCCGTCCGCAACGTGAACCTGGTGCGGTGAGCCTGACCCTGGTGCGGTGAAATCGCCGGTCGGCGGGAACGCCTCACGACCCGTCAACGGCGCCAATCCCGCCCCCGGTAGCCAGTGCCGCCGCCGGTGAGATGATATGTATTCAAGCCAGGCCATCCCCTCGGGTGGCCTGGCTTTTTTTCGCCCGCCGCCGGTCGAGCGAGCGTCCACGACCTATCGCCCCGGTGCGCCATCGGGGCTCGCCGGAGGCGGCGCAAGGGGCAGTAACCGGCGGAGGAGACGGCCCCGTCGCGGCGGTGCGGCGGCAGGGCCCGTAGCGCCGGCTGAAGACTGCTGTTCGGCCGCAGCCCGCTCAGCCCGTCGGCGTGATAATTCGTCGATCACTCCCCCTACCAGGTCGATGAGCCGATCAGTCGACGGATTGCCTGCCACCTCCGGGGGCAACCGATCCTTGAGCTGGTCAAGTCGGTCGGCGGTGCTGCCCGGCCGCTGGGCGGCAGTCTGCCCAGCTTTCCCGGCGGACGTATCGACCGTGCGCGCGTCTCCGTCGGCCGGCGTGCGCGGAGCGGGCAGGGCAAGCGCCTCGGCATCGCCGGGCCGCGGAAGCCGCGCCGGCTCGGGCGTAGCGGCGCCGTTTTGTGGGGTTCGAGCCTCGCTCGACTCAGCTGGTGTGACAGCCGCGGACCCACCGACGCGCGGGGCGATCCAGCCGGGCCTGGGCGGCGGGGGCACGCCCGGTGCCGCCGAAGGCACTGGCGCGACGGGGGTCGGCCTGGAGAGGAGCGGCCCCTGACCGGCGACACGCCCGAGGAGGTCGCCCACCACGTCGCCGGCGAACCGGCGGAGCGAGCCGTCGAAGTTGACGCGTGGGGCCCCGAGCGCCCCCCCGACGCCGATCGACACCGTCTTGCCTGCCATCGCCGCCAGGAGCGGCCGATCGGCTGGCAGTTGCTCCGGGAGGGGCAACGACAGCTTCAGGTCGAGTGCCCCGTCGTCGATGGCGACCGAACCGCGCGAGACCAGGTCGAGCCGCCGGGCTGGACCAGGCAAGGGCACGCCGAACTCCAGACCGTCGTGCCACACCTTCCGCTCAGCAAGTCGGAACGTGATCCGGGAATCATCGGCGATCCGCACCGCGGGCGGCGTTTCCAGGCGCCCCGGCAGCGCCGCGAGGATGTCCGACACCAGCGGGCCGGGGCCGAGGTCGACCGCATGCATCGAGAGCACGCCGGAGAGGGTGCCCGCCTCGGCCGCCCCGAGCGGCAGCCGCGCACCCTCGATTTCCAGGGAGAAGCGACCGCCGGTGCGGGTGGCGTCGGCGAGGATCGGCGCGATGTAGGCGAGCACACCCTGGGCGACGTTGGGGTCGAGCCGGGCGTCGTCGAGCAAGCGCGTCGGGCCGATGACCACGTCGCTGTGGGTTCCCCCAGGGGCATGCTCCAGAGCGGCCTGGAGGTCGATCGGCTCACTTGTCCAGGCCTCGTCGGCCCACGGCCCCGAGACCCGCACGAGGGCATCGGCGATGTCGAGCCGCAGCCGCACCGGGGCGCGCTGTGGCGTGGCCGCCGACGGCGTCCCCGTGGCCCCGGGCTGCGGCGGCACAACCAGGCGGGCGATGTTCGAGTCGCGGTCGGCGTCGAAGACGACCTCCACTTCGGCCCCTTCGACGGCATAGCGCCCCAGATCACCACCCGACAGGAGCATCGCCGCCAGGCCATGGCTCCCCTCGATGCGGCGGATGGAGAGGGGGGGCCGGGAGCCGTCGCGCGGCACGACGCGCACGTCCTCGAACACCGGCGCCGTCAGCCACCCCAGCCGCACCTTGCCGAAGGTGACGTCGGCATGGAGCCCTGGAGCGGCCCGGGCAACGAGGGCGCTCACGCGCGACGGCTCGGCGAAGTACCAGGGGATCGCGTTCGCCCCGAGCAGCACCGCCGCCACGAGCAGCAACCCAGCGGTGAGCAGCCACCGCCGCCACCCCCCGCTCCGCGGCTCGGCCCCTGCCGTCACCCCCGCGGGGACGACGCCCGGCACGGCGGGTGTGGCTTGTATTCCGGCGGTGTTGGTGGAATCGGGCTGCGCCATGAGTGGTCTCCGCTGGGAGCAGGAAAACGCCGGCGAACTCCGGCCGACAGGACCGGCCGCCCGATTCGACTCCCGAAAGCCCAGCCATCGGGGCCGGGGTGGGCCGCCCCTCGGGCATTCATCCTACCGTGGGAAAATCTTGCGGGATCGGCCCGTCACCTACGCGACTGCCGGGCGATTGGGTCGCGCCTGCACTCCCGGCTGGCAGGCCGCCGACGCAAGAGCCAGCCCATCTCGAAGCTGCCGTGCC
>RFRL01000017.1 GCA_009924545.1 Planctomycetia bacterium
TCCGCACTGCGGGAACCGTGATGCTCATTCTCCTCACCAATGACGACGGTGTGTTCGCCCCCGGCTTGGCGGCCATGGAACGCGCCCTGGCGCGACTCGGCGACGTGCGCGTGGCGGCCCCATCCACCGAGCAGAGCGGAGTCGGTCACGCCATCACGTTCCTCTCGCCGCTCACCGCCAAGGAAGTGTTCGAGGGATCGCGGAGCCGGGGTTGGGCGGTCGATGGCAGCCCCGCCGACGCCGTCAAACTCGGCATTGGCCAGTTCCTGCCGCGCCGGCCCGATCTCGTCGTCAGCGGCATCAACGGCGGCCTCAATGCCGGGATCAACGTCCTCTACTCGGGGACGGTGGCAGCGGCCGTGGAGGGGGCGTTCTTCGGGATCACCAGCATCGCCGTGTCGCTGGAGTTTGACGAACATGCCGATTTCCACCGGGCTGCCGACATCGCCTTGGAGATCATCGAACAGGTGTTGCAGCGGCGGCCGGTGGCGGGCAGCCTGTTCAACCTCAATATCCCCAGCCGGGCACTCACCGGGAGCCCGGAGTTGCGGGTGGTGCCGATGAGCACCGTGCGCCACGGCGAGGCGTTCGAACGACGCACCGACCCACGCGGGCGGCCATACTTCTGGGCGACCAACGACCCACCTGCGCCGCCGTCCCCGGAGGAGTCCGATGTCACGGCGCTGGCGGCCGGAAGGGTGACGCTCACCCCGCTGCACTACGATCTGACCCACCGGGCGTCGCTCGATTCCCTGGCATCGGGGGCCTGGTCGATCGCGGCTCCGGCACGGGCGCGGCACTGATCCGCTGGCAGTGCTGAAGCAACGGCGACCGTTGCGGTGTCACTTTCCCGGCGGGCGGTCCGGCTTTTCGGGAGCGGGCCTTTCGGGAGCAGTCGGTGGCAGAGAGGTGGGTTTTTTATTGCCGGACTGCTCCGGCGGCACAGGACTGCTCTTCGGCACCGCTTCGGGGTTGGCGGCACCCTTTTCGGCGCCTGCCTTGCCAGGCGCGGCATTCTCGTGGCCCGCTTTGCCCTCGGCATTCTTGGGGCCGGCACCCTTTTCCGCAGGGCCCTTTTCCGTCGGGGCCTTCGCGCCGGGCGTCTTCTCCCCCCGTTTGTCTTCAACACGCTTGTCGTCTGCCTTCGCAGTCGCCTTGTCTGGGCCAGGTTTCTCCTTGGTCACCCGGTCGAGGACCCCCGGCTCGAGAACGCGGTCGAGCGCATCGGCCCCGTGGGGCTTCGCCTGCGGGAGCCGTGTCGCCAGGTTCTTGGCGAGGAGCACCACGGCGATCAACATCCCGGCGGCGACGAGGAGCCAGAACACCAGGGGCAGGCCGGCCACCGTCTTTTCGGTCCACGGCACGGCGCGGCGGGGAGGGCCGGGCTCGCGCCCGGGCGCCGATTTGGCACCACTCCCCGGGGCGCCGCTGGCGGCCGAACCACTGCGGCCCGACTTCGCACCCGTGGCCGGCGCTCCCGCTTTCCGGGACGACCCTACGTCGATCTGCGGCAGGCCACTCGATTCGACGCCGCCGGTGGGTGACGGGGCGAGGGACAGTCCGGAGAGGAGGATCTGCGAACCCTCCGCACCGCGGTTCGCCACCGAGTCGTCGATGCCGTGCACGGTGGCGGCGGCAGGAACGGTGTCGCGCCCACCGGGGCGGACGGCGCTCCCGGAATCGCCCTCCCGGTCCTCGGCCCGCGACCCACTGTCCGTGCCCGGGCGGGCACCGGGTAGCGCCACAACGCGCCGCGCCAGAGCGGCGGGTTCGCCCTGCCGGCGTGGGGCGGGCCGACGCGGCGGTTCGCTCCGTCCGCGGCCGCGCGCGGGAGTCGCCCCGGCCAGCCAGTTGGCGAGGGCGTCGGCCACCTCCTGGGCGGTCTGTTGGCGGGCCTCCGGATGCTTCTCCATCATGCGGAAATAGAGTTCCGCGATGGCCGTGGGCACGTCTGGTCGCTTCTCCAGGAGGTTGGGGGCCGGCTGGTTCATGTGGGCCCTGATCCGCTCGGGCAGGGTGCCGGCGGCGAATGGGGCCTTGCCGACCAGGAGGAAATAGAGCGTGCAGCCGAGGGCGTAGATGTCGCTGCGCCGGTCGGCCAGATGACTGTCACGGGCCTGTTCCGGGGCCAGGTAATCGGCGGTGCCGAGCACCTTCTCGTCGTGTTCGCGCGTCAGTGACGAACGCTCGTCGTCATGGGCCAGGGCCAGGCCGAGATCGAGTACCTTCACCGTGCCGCGTTTGTCGAGGATGAGATTGGCCGGCTTGATGTCGCGATGGATCAGCCCCTCCTCGTGCGCGTAGTGGAGTCCGAGGGCGGTCTGCCGGATCAGCTCCGCGGCCTCGCGCACCTCGAGGGGACCATCCCGTTTTACCTTGGCGTAAAGGTCGATGCCCTCGATATACTCCATCACGATGAAGTGGATGGAGCCGTACGTGTCGAGATCGAAGGCCCGGCAGATGTTGGGATGATTGAGGCGGGCCGACGCCTGGGCTTCGCGTTCGAAACGCGCCAGGTAGGAGCTCTGGTCCACCCGCTTCACCGGCAGCACCTTGATCGCCACCTTGTGGTGGAGGGCGGAATGCTCGGCGAGGTAGACACTGCTCATGCCCCCGGTGCCGAGGAGGCGCAGGAGCTTGTACTTGCCGAGGATGAATCCCTTGTGCCGCCCCTTGCGCAACTGGTCGATCTGCCAGGTGGTGAGGAGGCCCCCTTCCACCAGGGCGGTCACCAGAGCGTCGGGCACTGGCCCCGCCGATCCACGCCACGGTTCGAGAAACCGGTCGAGACGGTCGGCCTCGACCAGCCCGCTGGCGCGGAGCACGCGGAGGAAGTCGTCGATCGTCTGCGGTGGCTCGGCCATCGGGCAAGTGCGCTGGGCCCGGCGAGCCAACGCCGGCGGGGCGCGGCCGGTGGCCCGCAGCGTGCTAAGGTGTGCGGAAAAACCATGCGTATTGTGATGTATTCCCGCCCGGGCTGCCACCTGTGCGAGCAGATGGCCGATTGGTTGGAGACCCTCGGCGCCGAGGTGACCACCGTGGATGTCGACGCCGATCCCGCCGTCGCCCGGGAATACGGGCTGCGTGTCCCGGTGGTGGTTCACGAGGGCCGTGTGATGGTCGAGGGACGCGTCGATCTTGCCACCCTGACCGAGCGCCTGACCGCCGCGCGGTGCCGGCGGGCCGATGGCTGACCGTGCCCACGCGGCGTCCCGGTCCAGGCAGCCCGCGCCCCCGAGGCTCTCTCCGGCCCACGGGTGGGGGGCCGCGAGTCGGCGTCTCCGGTTCACAGGCCCAGGGGGATGCCACGGCGCATGAGGGCATCGGCCAGTCCGACCGCCGACTCGAAGACCTCCGCGTCCCAGCCCGCTTCGCGGGCCGCTCCGACATGGGCGGGGATGTCGTCGGTGAAGAAGATCGATTCCGGTGGGACGCCGGCGCGGAGGGCGGCCGTCGCGTAGATGCCCGGCAGCGGCTTCACGCCCCCCACCTCGTGGCTCAGGACCAGGCACTCGAACGGGCCCGGCAAGAGCGCGTAGCGGCAGCCGAGGAGGTGCTGCCAGTGGGGGCCGCAGGTGTTGGAGAGGATCCCCATCCGGCAGCGGGCCCGCTCCAGGCCGGCGATCACCGGCAGCATGGCGGCGTTGAGGGTGAACATGTCACTCGCGGCCGCAGCCAGGGCGGCGGGGTCGGGCGTCGTGCCCGTGCGGCGGCAGAACTCGGCGTGGTACCCGGACCAATCGATGATGCCGCTTTCCAGACGCGTCTGCAGGTCGTCGGCCACGGCGGCCTCGACGGTCGCCAGGCTCGTGTCCGCCACCTCCGCCATCTGCCGATGGGCCCGGTCGCGGTCGAACGACACGATCACGTTGCCCAGGTCGAGGAATACGAAGCGCGGGGGGTGGGGCGACGGCTGCATGATGGGTCCGGCGAGGGTTGGTGGTGCTTTCCCGGGGGGCGGCGGGAGCGTATTCTGCCGCCGACGGGTGTGAAAGACCGAATCGGCGGGCGCTCGGGCCACGGGCCCCCGGCTTGCCGCCGACCGTGCGGCACGCGCGCTGCCTGTTCCCCGCACCCTCGAGATGACGGAAGCCCCCGACATGTCGTCGCTCAATCGCTACAGTTCGCGGATCACCCAGCCCCGTTCCCAGGGGGCCTCGCAGGCCATGCTCCTCGGCACCGGTCTGCAGCCGGCCGATCTCGACAAGCCGCAGATCGGGATCGCGAGCATGTGGTACGAGGGCAACACCTGCAATATGCACCTCGACCGCCTCGCCGCCCGGGTCCGCGCGGGGGTGATGGCGGCCGGCATGGTGGGGATGCGCTTCAACACCATCGGCGTCAGCGACGGCATCTCGATGGGCACCGAGGGGATGAGCTACTCCCTCCCCTCGCGCGACATCATCGCCGATTCGATCGAGACGGTGATGCACGCCCAGTGGTACGACGGCCTCGTGGCCATTCCCGGGTGCGACAAGAACATGCCCGGCTGCCTCATCGCCATGGGGCGGCTCAACCGTCCGGCGCTGATGGTCTACGGTGGCACGATCCGGGCCGGCCATCTCGGTGACGGTACCCCGCTCGACATCGTCTCGGCGTTCCAGTGCTACGGGGAATACGTCGCCGGCCGGATCGACGATTCGCGCCGCGGCGACATCGTGCGGCACGCGTGCCCCGGAGCGGGGGCCTGCGGTGGCATGTACACAGCCAACACCATGGCCACCGCGATCGAGGCCCTGGGGATGGCCCTCCCCGACAGCGCGTCGATCCCGGCGGAGGATCCCGGGAAGGAGGTGGAGTGTCAGCGGGCGGGGGCGGCGGTGCGGCTCCTCCTCGAACGCGACATCAAGCCGCGCGACATCATGACGCGGCGCGCCTTCGAGAACGCCATGGTGGTGACGATGGTGCTCGGCGGCTCGACCAACGCCGTGCTCCACCTCATCGCCATGGCCCGCAGTGTGGGGGTCGATCTAACGCCAGCCGACTTCCAGGCCGTGGCCCGCCGGGTGCCCTACCTCGCCGACCTCAAGCCCAGCGGGCGCTTCGTGCAGGAGGATCTGCATGCCGTGGGGGGCACCAGCGGCTGCATGCGTTACTTGCTCGACCAGGGGCTGCTCGACGGCGATTGCCTCACCGTCACCGGTCGCACCCTGGGGGAGAACCTGGCCGCGAGCCCCGGTCTCGCCGCGGGGCAGAAGATCATCCGACCGGTCGAGGACCCGATCAAACCCACCGGCCACATCACCATCCTCCACGGCAACCTCGCGCCGGGGAGTGCGGTGGCCAAGATCACCGGCAAGGAGGGCGCACGATTCCGGGGGCCGGCCCGCGTCTTCGACCGTGAGGAGGCGATGCTCGCGGCGCTGGAGCAAGGGGGCATCCACCGCGGCGACGTGGTGGTGATCCGGTACGAAGGCCCCAAGGGGGGGCCGGGCATGCCAGAGATGCTCACGCCGACGTCGGCGCTCGTCGGAGCCGGGTTGGGCGCCGACGTGGCCCTGATCACCGACGGCCGGTTTTCCGGCGGTTCCCACGGCTTCATCGTCGGCCACGTGGTGCCCGAGGCGCAAGATGGCGGGCCGATCGCCCTGCTCCGCGACGGCGACATGGTGGTCATCGATGCCGATCGGGCCGCGCTCGACGCCGAAGTGGACGAGGCGGAGCTCGCCCGCCGCCGACGGGAATGGCGGCAGCCCCCCCCCACGGCCACCAGCGGGATCCTCGGGAAATATGTCCGCTGCGTGGCCCCGGCGTCGGCCGGCTGCGTCACCGACGGCGTGTGAGTGGCCCGCGGCCGCGTCAGCGGGGAACCGGCAGGCTCTCGATCGGCACCGGCGGCCCCGGCGCGATGGTCGCCCCGGGGGGTAGTTGGTCCGCCGTGAGAGGTGGACCGAAGACCGGACCCGGCTGCGGAACCGGACCGGGAGCGCCCGGGGGGAACGGTCCTGGACCGGGGCCGGAGGCAGCCGGCGGGCTCACCGGGCCCGCGGTCGCCGCGACTGGCGGCAGGCCGAGGCGGCCGAGGACTTTGGCGATCATCCGCTGCTCGAGGAGCGGGTCTCGCCCCAGGGGGATCCAGCCGATGTTGCCGGTCGGGTTGGCGACCGGCCGCGGTTGGTCGCCCACCTGCTGACCCAGCGTGGGAAGTGGAGTGCCGTAGCGGTAGAGAGACGAGTCGTTGCGGAAGCTCGCTCCCCCGGCCGTGGCCCGCATCGGCCGGGGCAGGTTCTCCAACTCCTTGAGGACCACCACTTCCAGCCGCCAGCCGGCCGGATCGGGCATCATCCGCACCGCCGCTGACCGGCGGATCGACTGGAGTGTGCTCTCGAGACGTTCCCGGAAACCGACCGAATCGCCGCGCCATGGCTCGAGGAGCGTCGCACCCGTCTGGGGGTAGGTGTCGATCCGCCCCTCCGCCGGGATCCCGTCGGCGAACACCACCCGTTGCTCCGCCTGGATCTTGAAGTAGTCGTCCACCACATCGACGAGCTGCCCCCACACCAGCTCGGCGTCGAGCGGGGGGATCACCGCGGAGTTGCGCGGTCCCGGCGGGGGCCCGGGAAGCGATGGCGGGCCGAGGATCACCGGTCCCGATGGTCCGATCACGGTACCCGGGGGGAGCGGTGCCCGGGGATCGAAGGTCATGCCGGGAGCGGGCAGCGGTTCCTGGCCGACGACGCGGCCGCCCCACAGGCACACCGGCAGGAGGAGGATCGCGATCGTCGCCGCGCGTCGCATGGGCGCATCCCGCCAAGACCGATCCGGGCCGGGATCGGGGGTGGGATGGTCGCCGAAGCGGGGCCCTGGCTCAAGCCCAGTTCGCCCGTCGCAGCGGGCTCATTCAGCCGCCAGACGGGCCGCCAACTCCTCGAAACGGCGGGCAAAACGCGTGTGGGAGGCGTGCACATGTTCGGCCTGGAACAGGAACCGGATCGAATCGTCGGCTGGTACGCCCCGGGTACGGAGGACCCGCTCGAAGGGGGTGGTGTCGGGGGCGTAGACGACCAGCAGTTTGTGGGCGTCGAATTGCACTTCCAGCGGCCGCTCCGGGTGCATGACGGCGATGCCCGTGCAGCCGTCGTCGAGGAGCACGTCGTCGAACTCCCAGAGCACGCTCTCCAGCACCGTCCGCTCGATGCCGTGGCGGATGAGATCGACGTGTCCACCCTGCGGCCGATCGTGCGCCGTTTCCAGGATCACGTCGCACACGTCGCCGATCGGCTCGAGGACGTCGAGGAACGTGTCGAAAAGGTTTTCGCTGGTGACCGCCGCCACAAGGGCCGGCAGGCGGTCCCCCTGGGCATCGACGAACGTGTCGTGCCGGTAGCCCGCCCGGGGCACGACCTCGAGCGGCCAGCCAGGGCGGATCGCGTCCGTCAGCGTGAAGCGGCCGTAGCGCCGCCGGGCGAGATGGGCCTCGAGGGCTGCCGGTTCGGCGGTCATCCGATCGTCGTCGGTCGGGAGAAACTGGGAAGAGAAGGGCATTCGCTGGGTCGCTCGTGGGGGCAGCGCCGGGGGACCGGCGTGGGCGGGGCCGTCGCATCCGAGCAACCCTAGGCCACGGATGGTGGCCGTGCGGCCCGGAATCCCGGGGCGGGCACGGCGGCTCGTTGCCGCTCCCGGGGGTGCTGCCCCATAATCCGCCCTTTTGCAGCCGGGAGGTCACCGTCGTCATGGAAGGCAAAATCGTCGCGACCGGGATCACCTTCGACGACGTCCTCCTCGTACCCCGCCACTCCGAGGTCGTGCCCGCCGAGGTCGACGTGTCCACGCTCCTCACCCGGGGCATCCGCCTGACGATCCCGATCGTCAGTTCGCCGATGGACACCGTGACGGAGAGCGAGATGGCGATCGCCCTCGCCCAGGAAGGGGGCCTGGGGGTGATCCACAAGAACCTGCCGGTCGAGCGCCAGGCCGAGGAGGTGGACAAGGTCAAGCGCAGCGCCAACGGGATCATCGTCGATCCTGTCACCCTCCCTCCCGAGGCCACCGTGGAAAAGGCCCGGGAGGTGATGGATCAGCACAACATCTCCGGTGTGCCGATCACCGTGGCGGGGAGGAAGCTCGCCGGGATCATCACGCGTCGCGACCTGCGGTTCCTCGACCGCGGCGACACCCCCATCGCCGACATCATGACGCGCAGTGGGCTCGTCACGGCCACGGGCGCGGTGTCGCTCGACGAGGCCGAGAAGATCCTCATGGCCAACAAGGTGGAGAAGCTCCTCCTCGTCGACGCCGCCGGGCTGCTCACCGGCCTGATCACGATCAAGGACATCGACATGATGAAGCGGTTCCCGAACGCCTGCAAAGACCGCCAGGGGCGGCTGCGCGTCGGGGCCGCGGTCGGGGTGTTCGACTACGACAGGGCCGAGAGTCTGATCGCAAAGGGTGTCGACGTGCTCATCGTCGACAGCGCCCACGGACATTCCACGAACGTCATCGAGACCGTCCGGGCGATCAAGCAACGCTGGGCGATCGAGGTGGTTGCCGGAAACGTGGCAACACGGGAGGGATGCCGCGACCTGATCCGGGCCGGTGCGGATGGAGTCAAAGTCGGGATCGGTCCCGGGTCGATCTGTACCACGCGGGTCATCTCCGGTGTCGGCGTCCCCCAGATCACGGCGGTCTGGGAGGCTGCGCAGGAGGGGGCCGCCGCCGGGGTTCCGGTGATCGCCGACGGAGGGATTCGCTACTCGGGAGACATCACCAAAGCGATCGCCGCCGGGGCCCATTCCTGCATGATCGGTGGGCTGTTGGCCGGTGTGGCGGAGAGCCCTGGACAGACCGTCCTCTACCAGGGGCGGACGTTCAAGGCCTACCGTGGCATGGGATCGCTCGGGGCGATGGTCCAGGGCTCGAGTGAGCGCTACCGTCAGCGGGCCACGGGCCGCGGTCGCGACAAGTTGGTGCCGGAAGGGGTCGAGGGACGCGTGCCCTTCAAGGGGCCGCTGAGCGTGTTCGTGTACCAGCTCGTGGGTGGCCTGCGGGCCGGCATGGGCTACTGCGGCACGCGGTCGATCGACGAGCTCCGGCGGGACGGGCGCTTCATCCAGGTCTCCTCCGCCGCCGTCCGCGAAAGCCATCCCCATGACATCGTCATCACGCAGGAAGCCCCCAACTACTCCGTCGAGCACAAGCAGGGCGACTGATACCCGGCACCGGTTGTGCGGCCCGTCGCCACGGGTGCGCCCGACTGGCTGGGCGGTCGCCTGCCTGGTGGGCCTCGGGCTCTGCGCGCTGGCGGCGCCGGTGCGGGCGGAGGCGTTCGACACGCCGGGGACCGCTGCCGCGATCAGACTCGGTGACGACACACGCCCCCGGGCCGCTGGCGCGTTGACCGACGGCAAGACGCCCTCGGCGCCGAACGCCGCCGGCGACAAAGCTCGGGCCGACACCCGGCGGAAGGAAGCCAAGAGCCCTTGTGCCGAGGCCGACGCCGCCTGTCGGCAGGCGCTGCAGACGCTGCGCGAGGACGGGCTGGCCTCGATCGACCTCGACATTCGGGTCCGCGGCCGGGCGGGCAACGACTACCCGTGCGAGTGCCGCCTGGAGGGCGAAACCTACCAGCCACGCCGCTTCGCCTCCACGACGATGACCTGGAAGGCCACCGGGGTGTGCCACAAGCCGCTGTATTTCGAGGACTGGAACCTCGAGCGCTATGGTCACAGCTACGGCTGTTTGGCCGACCCGTTCGTCTCGGCCGCCCACTTCTTCGTGACGCTCCCGGTGCTGCCCTACAAGAAGACCGGGGTCGAGTTGCCGTGGGAGTGCGTCTACCCGCTGGGCTACTACCGCCCGGGGAGTTGTGCGCCGTGGACCTGCCCGGCGCCGCCGATCAGCCCCCGTGGCTTCGCCGTCGAGGCGGCGACGATCACGGGGCTGGTGTTCCTCCTGCCCTGAGCCCGTTTCCGGCCGCCCGCCGCCGCGGGTGGGCCGGTTGTTCATCCCGGCTTCCGCACGCTGGCGATGTAGGCATACCGCCGCGCCACCGATTCGAACGTCACCTCGGCCCGGCCGCTGGAGCCGAGGGCGGCGAGCGCCTCGTGGACTTCCGGTCGGTAGTGGACGTGGAACAGCGCCAACCAGCGCTTCAGGCCGGCTGCGAACAGCGGCGGCAGGTCGCGCTGGTCCCAGAAGTCGACGATCAACATCCGCCCGCCGGGGCGGAGGGACGCCAGGGCCGCCTCGATCGCCCCGGGCCACGTGGGCACCATCGACAGGCAGTACGAGAAGAACACGGTGTCGAAGGGCTCGTCGCACCCGAACGTGCGGCGCGGGTCGAGTTCCTCGGCGAGCCCCTGACGGAGGGTGATTTCCCGGCCCGGATCGCGTGCCACCCCGGAGCGGGCGATGCTCGCGGCGGCGGTGTCGAGCATTTCCTGCGAGGCATCCAGTCCGTAGAGCCGCCCCGGCTGGGGGCGCTGCGCGAGGCGGATGAGGTTCCGGGCCGTCCCGCAGCCCACCTCCAACGTGGCCGTGCCGGGCCCGGTGGCGACCCGCGCGAGCATCCGATCCCTGCCGAGGAGGTAGTAGCGTCGGGTGACGTCGTAGATGTGCCGCGTGACGCGGTACATCCGGTCCATCGCCGCCGCCTGCTCCGACGGCCCATGTGTCGCCGGCGCCGCGCCGCCGCCCGCCCCGGTCGCGACCGGTTCCCTCATGGCGTTGCCGTGCCGGCGGGCACCTTTTCGTAGACGTGGAACATCCCGTAGATGGCGGAACGGTCCTGGGCGTGCAACTCGCGCGAGCGCTCCTCGCGGTAGCGGAACCGCGCCGCGTTCGCCGGCGACAGGGCCGATTCCACGGGCGACTTCTCCCCGGCGGTCCGGAAAATGACCCGCGTATCGGGGGCCCCGACGCGGGCGATCTCGCCCCATAGTTCGTCGATCACCGCGGGGGGCATCCAATCCTGGCTGTCGAGGAGGATGAACCCGTTGAGACTTCCCGGTGCGGCGGTGCCGAGGTGATCGGTGAGGGAGGCGACGTGGGTTTCCACGCGGTCGACCATCTCGCGGAGCGTCGGGAAGTGTTCTTCCTTGAGGTAGTCGGGAACGGCCATGCGCCGCTCGTGGTCGTAGCGCCTCCCGAAGGCCTGCCAGGCGAAGTAGTTGTCCTCCAGCGGGAAACCGCAGGCCAGCCGACGGACGCGCTCGCGGTAGGTGTCGAACAGTTTTGCGCCGCTGTTGCCGCTCTCCTCCAGCATCACCGCGTGCTGGCTCGGCGGGATGCCCAGGCTGTAGACGGCGACCGGTTGCCGCCCCAGCCAACGGATGAGCCGGTTCTGGAACAGCGGGTCGAAAACCTCGTCGAAGACCCGCTCCTGGTCGGCACGGCTCCGGGCGGTGAGCAAGCGCGACGGATCGCGGCGGATGGTCCGGGCGACGCCGTGCACGACGCGGAAGAATTGCCCCAGCTTGGCCTGGTTGTAGAGGCCGCGGTTGAAGTAGCCGATCCGCTTGGGCCCGATGGTTCGACCGGGCCAGTCGCTCGTCTCCCAAAAGGAGCGCGTGAGGGGATCGAGGTGCTCGCGGAGGTAGCGGTGGTAGTTGGCGACGTTGTCGCGGTGCTGGCCGTGCCCGAAGAAGTTGTAGAACGCCTCGTAGCTCGGCAGGTGGCGGATGGCCGCCAACTTGAGCCGCAGCAGCGACATGTGGTTGGCATTGAGATCGACCGCGACGATCTTGGCCGGGCGGTGGATGAGGTAGTTGAGGACGTTACAGCCGCCGCTCGAAATCGTCAGGAGGCGAGATTGCGGTCCCAGACCGAGGGCCTCGGCGTCGACCCGTGGATCCTCCCAGATCTGGTTGTAGACGAACCCGCGGAACCAGAGCGTGAACATCCGCTCCAGCACGCCGCGCTTGCTGGTCAGGCGGTGGTGGTGCACCGCTTTGC
Source organism: Planctomycetia bacterium (assembly GCA_009924545.1). Classification (GTDB taxonomy): domain Bacteria; phylum Planctomycetota; class Planctomycetia; order Pirellulales; family UBA1268; genus F1-20-MAGs016. The sequence continues at coordinate 11,893 of RFRL01000017.1, forward strand.
GGAGACGGGCTTGGTTGCCCGGCAGGGTGGACGGGATCTGGGTGGAGGTGGAAGCCATGGAAGGCCTGTCCTCGTGGTGGCTGTGCCGGCGCTGTCACCCCGGCGGCGGAATGCCCCGAAGCCGACCACCAGTCTAGCAGGCTGTTGACAAACAACCGGCGGCACATCAGCGATGAGGTGCGGGGAGCGCCGCGCCCGTGAAAACCGCAGGTTCTCGGGGGGCCAGGGCCGCGGAGGGACTCGCGGCCTGGTCGCGACGATCAGCGCCCCGGTACCGCCGGCACCACCGGCGCCGGAGAGGTCTGGTCGATCGTCGCCGTCAGTTCCCGGCTGGCGGCCGTCAACTCTCGGCCCAGGGCGACGATCGTCTCCTCCGCCTTCGACAACTCCCTGCCGGCCGCCTCGGTGCGGAGCGCGAACGCCTCGGCGACTTTGCCGGCCGCCTCCACGTCGGCCTTCCATTCCACTTCGTCGGCTTCGAGGTCGGCCAGTTCCTGTTGCCGGAGTTCGAGTTCGTTGAAGGCGTTGGCGCGGGCCTGGCCGAGCTGCTCCGTCATCGACAGGATCGACGCGATGTCGTCGCGGAGGATCTGCCGGATCACCACCATGCCGCGGGCCGACACCGGCAGCCGGGCCCCGGCGGCGTCGACCGAACCGGCACCGCGGAGAGCTGTGTAGCCGTCGGCGAGGGGGCGGCGGTAGACGACCTGCCCCAGCGTCGCGACGCCCTGCGCCACCAGTGCCCGCGCCGTGTCGAGGTCGAACTCCGCCGTGGCCCCGACCGGGAACTCGAGCGGAGTGCCTTGCAGTCGCGGAAACGTGTGGCTCTGCGTGAAGGTGACCGTCGCCCAGTAAAGGCCCGGCGGGATGATCCATGCCGACGTGAAATCAGCCCCGCTGTCACGCAGCCGGGCCAGTTGATCGACCGGGAAGGCCGGCACGGTCTCCCCCTTGCGGAACCGCGACGTGGTCCCGTCGGGCCAGGTGTAGTCATGGTCGGCGGCGAGCGTGACGCGCGCCCAGCGGACGCCACGCGGTGGTTCGTCCGACTGCTCGGGGTCGGCCACGGCCACCGCAGGTTCGGCTGCCGGGGACGCCGTCGAGCCATCCTCGACCACGGTCGGCGTCCCGCCCCCGTCGTTGTCGGGCGGCGGCGCTGCTGCGCCGTTCTCGGCGGCGATCGCGGCATCGCGTGCGCCGGGCGGCTGCGGGCTGCCGCCAAGCGGCTGATCATGGAGCCGCACCTGTTCAAGACGCTCCTCGACGTGCTTGAGCATCGCCTCGGGATCGATTCGTCGCTGGCCCGGCATCACACCCGTGCCCGGATCGGTCGGCGCGGCTGCACCTCCCTCACCGGCAGCCTCCCCGCCGGCCGGCTGCAGAGTCCGGGAGAAAGCCATGGCCCGGTCGACGGGCAGGGTCTCATAGACGTCGACAGCGTCGCGCGGTTCGGCCCACAGGCGGGCATCGGCGGCGTCGGGGGTGGAGAGCGGGGAGATCGAGAGCACGTTGCGATCGACCGCCTCGACGCGGAACGCTCCCAGGTAGCGGCCCCCCTCCTCCACCGCGCGGCGGTCGAAGAGGTAGATCTCCGCCCCCGGGTTGAGCGTCGTGCTCTCCAGCCCCTCGATCGACAGACTGGCCGGCTGGCCCTGCGCGGGGGGCGTGAACGCGGCGTTGTCCCAATGACGGCCCCGCCAGGTGTTGATGCGTTCCCGCACGCGCTGCCAGCGGGCCCGCTCCTGACCGAGCGCCGCGAGCGATTTCTGCGTCGCGTCGGGCCGCAGGGTGGAGCCGCCCGCCGGGACCAGCGCGTCGCGCTCGCGGGCCAGGTTGGTCTCGTAGGTCTTGATGATGTTCCGCCAGGAGCGTTCACGCTGCCCGAGCATGGCGATGAGGAAAATCGCCCCGAGCGCCGACAAGAGCACCAGCCACCCGGCCGCCACGGTGCCCCAGTTCCAACCCTTGTGGCCGATGCCGAGGGCGATCGCACCCAGCAGGAACACCACACCGACGATGGCCAGCAGGATCAGCGTCATGCGTCACCCTGGGTGGAGACGGGCTTCTGGGTGGGACCGGGGCGGTGCCACCGCGACGGGGTGGGAGTATAGCCCTGCCCCCCACGGGCGCGGCGAGGCCGATTTCCCGACGCCGCCCGTCGCCCCCGGGCGACGCGCCCCCCGGGACGTCGTCGACGGGCGACGCGGCGGCGTTCCAGACCGGCCCTCGCGGGGCGGGTCGATGGCCGTTCTGCCCGGGACGTCGCCCCTCGGCGACCGGTTTTTTCACGATTCCAGCGACGTGGCACCACGGTTGCTTCCGGGTCGGGAGTCGTGCGACCGCACCGGACGCACGCCCTCTGTGGAGTCTCCGATGAGCCGGATCAACCTGCCCCCGTCGTCGGCCCCCCTGCTGCCGTCCCGCCGCGCCCCGCGCCCGACGGTCCGCCGCAACGCCGCGATCGACGACCCGGTCCGCCTCTACCTCCTGCAGATGGGCGGCATCCCCCTGCTGACGCGCGACACCGAGGTGTCGAGCGCCCGGCGCATCGAGTCGTGGCGGCGCCGGTTCCGGGCCACGCTGCTGGGCAACGACATGGTCCTCTCCGGGGCGGTGCGGCTCCTGGAGCGGATCCACGCGGGCACCATCCGCCTCGACAGGACCATCGAGGTGTCGGTCACCGACACCGCGGAGAAGCGCCGTGCCCTGCGCCGGCTCGGGCCCAACCTCGACACGCTCCACCGCATCGAGAAGGAGAAGGACCAGCTGTTCCGCCTGGCGCTGTCGCGTTCAGCCCCCCAGGCGGTTCGCCGGGCTGCCTGGCGCCGGCTGCTACGCCAGCGGGCCAAGGCGGTGCGGTTGGTCGAGGAGATGCACCTCCGGATCCAGAAGCTTTATCCCCTTCTCCGCGAGCTGCGCCAACTCGCGACCCGCACCGAACAGCTCCGGGGTGAATCGCCGGCGGCCGACCGCGAGCGGCGCCGGCTCCTGTTCCTCGCCCGGGAGAGTCGCCACACCCTCGCGCGCCGGCTGGAGCGACTCGACGTTCTGCAGCGCGAGTACGACGCCGCCAAACGCGACCTCGCCGCCGGCAACCTCCGCTTGGTGGTATCGATCGCCAAGCGCTACCGGAACCGCGGCCTCTCCTTCCTCGACCTGATCCAGGAAGGCAATTCCGGGCTGATGCGGGCCGTGGACAAGTTCGAACACGAACGCGGCTTCAAGTTCTCCACCTACGCCACGTGGTGGATCCGCCAGGCGATCACCCGGGCGATCGCCGACCAGAGCCGGACGATCCGCGTGCCGGTCCACATGATCGACACGATGACCAAGCTGCGCACGGTGGCACGGACGTTCCGCCAGCAGCATGGGCGCGAGGCGACGATGGCCGAACTGGCCGTCGCCGCCGGAATGACGGTGGAGGAGGCCACGTGCGTGTGGCGGATGTCGCGGCAGCCGGTGTCGCTCGACCAGCCCCTTTCCGACGACGACGAGGCGGGGCACGCCGACTTCCTCAAGGATCCGCGCGAGGAGGATCCGCTGCGCAATGCCAATCAGCAGGCGCTGCGCCACTCCATCGGCGAGGCCCTCTCCGGCCTCAGCTACCGCGAGCGGGAGATCATCCGCCTCCGTTTCGGCCTCGCCGATGGCTATGCCTACACGCTCGAGGAGGTGGGGACGATCTTCAGCGTGACCCGCGAGCGCGTCCGGCAGATCGAGGCCAAGGCAGTGGAGAAACTCCGCCAGCCCGGCCTCCAGGGCTCGCTCGCCGGGTTCGTGAGCGATGCCGCCCTGGAACGACTCGCCCGCCTCCCCCACCCGCTGCCGGAGCCGCGCCGACCGGAGCCGCAGAAGCCCGGCGCGTCGCGCACGGGCAACCAGGCGCGGACCCTGCGCGGGACGACGCCGGCCGTCGCGCCGGAGTTGCTCGCCAGCGAGCGGGAACTGGTGGGCAGCGGCACCGGCGGTGGTGACGTGGTCTTCTCCTGACCACGGCACGGCCGCGCAGCGGTGTCGCCCACCAGCGGTTCATCCGTGGCGGCGGCACCGCGCGGTGCGCCCCATCGACACGGCCGACCCACGGTCAGGCTGACGTGATGCGCCGTCAGGCCGACTTCGCTTCGTCGAGCACCTGCTGGAGCCGCGCCTTGGGCTGCACGCCCATCATCTGCTGCACCAGGCGGCCGCCCTTGAACACCATCAGGGTCGGAATGCTCGACACGTTGTAGGCCATCGCGACGCGCGAGTTGTCGTCGACGTTGACCTTGCCCACCTTTACGCTGCCGGCGTTTTCCGCGGCGAGTTCCTCGATCACCGGACCGATCATCCGGCAGGGACCGCACCACGGGGCCCAGAAGTCGACCAGCACCGGCACGTCGGCATCGAGCACCTCCTGCTGGAAGTTGTCGTCGGTGAACTCGAGAGCGTGCTGGCCCATCGCGGCGGACTCCTGAAAAAGAAGGGGTATGACCACCGGAAGCGTGACCTCCGGAGGTGCTCCCCGAATCTAGCCGGCCCCGCCCCCCTGCGGCAAGCAGCGGGTTGCCGACCCCGCCGCGCGACCCTCGCCGGGGAAGTCAGGTCGCCGGACGGGCCCCGAACAACTGCCGCTCCACCATCAGGGTCGCCACCTCGGGGGTCACCAGTTCCCGCCACGACGGATCACCGGCGGCGAGCCGTGCCCGCACCTCGTCGCTGCTGGAGCTCGCCAGCGCCCCTGGAGGGCAGTCGAGCGGTTGGATGAGATCGTTGTCGAGGAGGTGGCGTCGGAGATGCTCGAGGTGGGCCGGCACGCTCACGGAGGTCGCCGTGACCACGCCCCCCGTCTCGTCGCGGATCGGATGGACGTAGAGCCGCAGCCCCTCGGTGAAGAGCCGGCCGAAGGCCTCGAGGATGCCCCCCGGCAGATCGTTGTAATGCCGCTCGTCGAACAGTTCCTGCAGCAGCGGCACGCCGATCACCATCCCCGACTGCGTCACCTTGCGGGCCGCCAGGTAGCCGGCGAGCCTGTGGAACGGCCCCAGGTCGCTCACCAGCACCGCCTTTCCCACCGCGGCGAGGAGGTCGATGCGGTCCGTCAGGTCGCCGCAGCCGGCGCCCGCGGTGTCACGCAGGTTTCGCGTCGTGATCTCCATCACCTCCAGGGCCGGAGTCGCCGGGGCGCCGGCGGGGGCGTCGGCGGCGTACACCGGGCGGGCGCGGTCGAGGAGATCGAGGTTGAGGCGCGTGACCGGGGCGAACCGGCCCCGTTCCACCAGCACGCGCTGATGGCGCAGGGCCTCGGCCGCGAGCACCGGGTTGCCGCCGGTGTCGAAGAGCATCGCCGGCGTGTTGCCCAGGCGGACCAGTTCCAACGCCAGCAGCCGGTTGTCGTTGGTGGGGAACGCGGGGCCCGCCACGCGCACCCAGTCGATTTCCAACCGCGTCCGGCCGATGTCGTCGAGGAGGCCCCCGAGCATCCCCAGCGGGTCGGCGGCGCGGTGGAAGGCGGCGTGGAGCACGTTCACGCCCAGGCGCCCCAGGGCCTCTTGCTGGGCGACGGCGGTGCCATCGAGCAACCGGGTGTGGACGAGGATGTCGCTCGGGGCGGAACCGCTGGCGTGCTGGAAACGCAGCCCCAGCCAGGCGTGGCATTCCGCGGTGCTGCCGTAGGCGCGGGCGGCCGCGGTGTCGGCGAAGACGAAGAACCGGGTGCGGTCACCACGGGTCGGCCCCAGCCGCTCGACGAGGAGCGGGAATTCGTGGTCGAGCATCTCCTGCACCCGCTCCAGCGACACGTAGCGCGTCGCCTTCCCGTAGATGCAATCGCTGACGGTCATGTCGTAGGCCGACATCGTCTTGGCGACGGTGCCGGCGGCCCCGCCGGCCGCGAAGAACCACCGGGCCACTTCCTGCCCGGCACCGATCTCGGCGAAGGTGCCGTAGATGCTCGGGTCGAGGTTCACCGCCAGGGCCCGTTCGGCGGTCGGATCGAAACCGGGTTTCATGCGGTGCTCCATTTCTCGCGGCGCGGCGCCCGCCCAGGTCGTCGCAAGATAGCTTTTGGTGGGGAGCGCTGCAGGTTTGGTCTCGCGGGTTGAACGGTCGGCTCATCTTCGGGATCGTAGGGGCCCGGTGCCGCTGCCTGGAACCGTTCCACCGGTCCGCGGCACGCGACCCTGACGTGCTCCAGTCGGCACCGGCGGAGCGGAGGAGGCCCCATGGAAACCCGTCCGCACCGGATCAGCCTGGGGGAAGCCTGGGAACCACCCCTCGATCCTGACGCACCGGTGTGGGTCCGCCGGTTCGGGCGACCGGCCGGCAGTGCACACCCGGGCACGGCCCTGCGGGTGTGGCTCGTCGTGGCGGGCCTCACCCGGGGCCTGACGCTCAACGGCGTGGCGTTGTCGCCGGGGGTGGCCGCGACGGCCGTCAGCACCTGTGAACCGGGCGCGATCGATCGGCCAACTGTCACATCCTACGACGTCTCGCCGATTCTCCTGGCGCGCAATGAACTGCGCCTGGTGGCGGCAGTGACCGTGCCCCGAACCGGTTCGCCAACGCGCCACGGACGGGTCGCTCTCCCCGAGGCGGTCGGTCGGGTGTGGCTCGACGTGGTGGACGGCGCCGCGCCCGACCCTCCTTGACACCTGCCGCGGGCGACCGCTACGAACTTCCCGGTGTGGGATTGCGGTGGCCGACCCGCCCCTGTCGGTCAGTCAACACGACCGGCCGTCGTGTTCTTTTGTGGAGACCCTCCGATGTCAGTGATCCGCGTGGGTAGCAACGTCAAGTATGCCGAGGGCTGGGCGTCGGTCTTCGGCAAGGGTGGCGGCGCGAAGAAGGCCGCGAAGAAGGCCGCAAAAAAGGTTGCGAAAAAGGCCGCGAAAAAGGCCGCGAAAAAGGGCAAGCCCAACGCCGGCAAGAAGAAAAAATGACCCGCGGTGGGTCGTGCGGCCGCCGTTGCCGCACAGGCAAACCCACGGTCGTTCCGAGCACGGTCGTTACGCCCACGGTCGTTCCACGCAGACCAACCCGCGGCCCGTTCACGCCGTCGGTGCCCGCCCCAGTTCGCGCGCCCGGTCGGCTGCCGCGACCACGGCATCGATAAGCGCGGCCCGTGCGGCTCGCTGTTCGAGCACCGCCAGCCCGGCGATCGTCGTCCCACCGGGGCTGGCCACGCGGTCGCGCACCACGGCCGGATGGTCGCCCGTCTGCTCGATGAGCGTGGCCGTGCCCGCCACCGTGCGCGCCGCCAACGCCAGGGCCAGCGCCCTGGGCAAGCCGGCCTTCACGCCACCGTCGGCGAGCGCTTCCACGACCAGGGCGACGAAACCGGGCCCGGATCCTGACAATCCGGTGACGGCATCGAGCAGGTGTTCATCCACGACGTGCACGCTCCCGACGGTGGCCAGCAGCGTGCGCGCCTCGTCAGCGGCGGCGTCGGGCACCGCTGCGGCCCGGCTCATCGCCGCCACCCCCTGCCCCACGAGGCAGGGCGTGTTGGGCATGACGCGGATCACCCGGCTGGTGCCCAGCCACTCGGCGAGCGTGGTGCTCGGAATCCCGGCCACGACCGACACGACGGTGGCATCGGCCGCCAGGGCCCCCGCGCAGGCCCGACAGGCGACCGCCGCCTGCTGTGGCTTGACCGCCAGGAACACGAGTCCCACCCCGGCAACGGCTCCGGCGGCGCTGTCGGCGAAGCGGATTCCAGGTACGGCGGCCGCAAGCCGTTCGCGGGCCGCCGGCAGCGGGTCGTGGACGACGATGTCCCGCGCACCGACCAGCCCGGCGCGGCAAAAGCCGGCGGCGAGGGCCGTGGCCATTTGGCCACCTCCCACCATGGCGATCGGACGGTCCCGGCGGGGCGATGCGGGCCCGCCCCCCGGCACGGGCAACGCGCTCATCGCGCCACCTCCGCCGCGCCGACCGGGGCGAGGTCGCGCTCGATGGCGGCGTTGTCGGGACGTGCCACCCACAGTTGGCTCGCCCCGGGCCGGCCGTCGGGCCCGTCATCACGGCTGGCCGTCCACATCAGCCAGCGGCCGTCGGGGGAGAACACCGGCAGGACATCGGCCCCCTCGTGGTCGGTGAGTCGTAGCGGCGGGCCGGCACGGAAGGGGCCGGTCGGGCCCGCGGCATGACGCACGATCCACAGGTCGTAGTTGGGGCGCCGCGTGGGGTCGGAATGATCGGCCCCCGTCCACACCAGCCACGGCTCGGTGGGGTGCCAGTAGGGAGCCCAGTGGACCCCCTTGCCGGCGGTCACCGCCACGTCGTCCGAGCCGTCGGCCCGCATCACGTGGATCTGCAGCATGTCCTTCTCGATCCGGTCGGTGCGGTAGCAGATCCACTTGCCGTCGGGGGAGAAGAACGGTCCCCCGTCGTAGCCGGGGGCATCGGTGAGCTGCCGCACGTTCGTGCCGTCGGCGTCCATGACGAAAATGTCGGGATCACCATCGCGGTCGCTCACGAACACGATCGTGCGACCGTCGGGCGAGGTGGAGCATTCGGCGTCGTATCCGGGCGTGTCGGTGAGGCGCACCAGGTCGCCGCCTTCGGCGCCGACGGTGAAGATGTCGGAATGGGGATCGAAGTCCCACTGGTACCGGCGCCGACGGCCGGTGCGGGCGTCCTCCTCCGCCTGCCGGCGGGCCGCCGCCTCGGTGGCGTCGATCGCCGGGTCGAGGTGACTGGAGGCGAAGAGGAGCCGTTTGCCGTCGGGGAAGAACCAACTGCACGTCGTCCGGCCGCGGCCGGTGCTCACGCGGGTGGGCGCGGTGGGCCGCGGCGCGGTGGCAGCGAAGGGCTGGACGTAGATCTGGTAGAAGGGATATCCCTCGGGGACCCCCTGGTAGCAGATCGAGCGCATGTCGGGGGAGAAGTACCCCTCACCGGCCTTCGTCAGGCCAGCGGTGACTTTCTCGGGCCGCGACAGATACCGGGCTTCGAGCGCGGACGGCTCCGCGGCCACGCTCGGAACCGGGCCCAGGAGCATGCCGCTCCCGGCGACCGCGATCTTCATGACGATCGTCAGGGGCCATCGCCGGCCGGCCGAGAGCGGTTGGTTGTCGGAAAAGCTCATGGAGCGGAGTATACCGCAGGCGCGGCGGCGACCCGGCGGGGCACCGCGGACCGCGGAACGGCCAGAGAGCGCCAGAGAGCGAGGAGGGCGGATGAAGATCTACACCAAGACCGGGGACGCGGGAGAGACCGGGCTGTTCGGCGGTCCCCGGGTGCGGAAGGACCACGCCCGCATCGAGGCCTTCGGCACGGTCGACGAGCTCAACAGTCACCTCGGGCTGGTCCGCACCCTGCCCGGCGCTGCCGACTGCGATCCCCTCCTGCGGCGCATCCAAGGGGAGCTGTTCGACCTCGGCGCCCAACTCGCCACCCCCGGCGCCGCCGCCGAACGGATCGGGCCGCAGCACGTGGCGGCGCTGGAGCGGGAGATCGATCGTCACGAGGAGCGCCTCACGCCCCTGTCGTCGTTCATCCTCCCCACCGGCACCCCGCTGGCCGCGGCGATCCACGTGGCGCGCACGGTGTGCCGAAGGGCGGAACGTCGGGTGGTGAAACTGGCTGCCCAGCCCGGGACCGCGATCCCCGCCAACGCCATCGAGTACCTCAACCGTCTCGGCGACCTGCTGTTCGTTCTCGCTCGGTCCGCCAACCATGCCGCCGACGTGCCCGACGATCCCTGGCATCCCGCCCCGGCCGACTCCCGCTGACGGCTCTTGCGCGGAAGGCACGACGTGAACGGCTCCCCGACCGGACCACCGGGTGCAGCGCAGCCCGCGCCGGAACCCGCGTTCCACGAGGGGGTTCGCCGGGCCGCCGCCGCGGTCGGCGCCATGCGGCGGCAGATGGCCGACCGCCGCGCGGCGGGTAGCCCGGGGCTGCAGACGGCGGGTCTGGCCGCCGAACGGCTCGATGCGATCGTCCTCGGCGTGTGGGGGGAGATCCTCGCCGCGGCACCCGCTGCGGTGGAGCGCCAGGCGACTCTCGTTGCCCTCGGGGGGTACGGGCGCCGCGAGATCGCCCCGTTCTCCGACGCCGATCTGCTCCTCCTCCACGATGCCGACGCCGGTCCGGAGGTCAAGGCGGCGACTCGGCGACTCGTGCAGGACCTGTTCGACGCCGGGCTCCAGGTGGGGCAAAGCGTCCGTACCGTGACCCAGGCCCGGCGGATGGCCGCCGCCGACGCCACGATCTTCACCGCCGCGGTCGACGCCCGGCTCCTGGCCGGTTCGCCGCACCGCCTGGCGGCGCTCAACGCCGGACTGGCGACCACCGCGCGGCGGGGGCGGCGCCGGATCGGACGGATGCTGTTGGCGGCCCGGGCCGACGAGCGGGAGCGGTTCGGGCTCACCGTGGCGCTGCTCGAGCCCAACGTGAAGCGCTCCTCCGGCGGTCTCCGCGACGTGCAGTTGGTGGGCTGGCTGGGGTACGTGCTCCACGGCACGACGAGCCTCGACGACCTGGTGGGGATGGCGGCTCTGTCCCGGTGCGACCAGGCCGTGCTCCGCGATGCCGCCGAGTTCCTCGTCGGCCTCCGCATCGACATGCACCTCGCGGCCGGTCGTGCCGCCGACGACCTCACCCGTGACGAGCAGGCGCGTCTCGCCGCCGCCCGGGGCTTCGTGCAGCGTGGTGGGGAGTTGGGGGTGGAACGCTTCATGCGCGAGTACTTCCGCCACACGCGCGGCGTGGCCCGCATCGTCGAGGCCCTCGCCGCCCGCGTCGATCGTCCCGGTATCGCCACCCGCACCATGTCGGGAGTGCTCGGCCACCGCGTCGATCGCATCTACCGCGTCGGCCGGCTCGACGTCGGCCTCGTGCCCGAGGCCCGCGCGGCTGCGGCGGAGCCGGCGGTCGTCTGCCGGTTGGTGGAGTTGGCGACCGTCTACCGCCGGCCCATCGACCAACCGACGTGGGAGGCGGTCCGCACGGCGGCCGGGCCCCCTGCGTTGCCGGCCGCCCTCCCCGAGTCGCTGCCGGAGTCGTTCCCACGGGAGCCGTCGCCCGGCGCGGCGCCGCTCGACGAGGCTACCCGCCAGCGGTTCCTCGCTCTGTTCAACGCTCCCGCCGGGCTGGCACGCGCCCTGCGGCTCCTCCACGACGTGGGGCTGCTCGAACGCATCGTGCCCGCCTTTGGCCACGCCCGCGACCTACTGCAGTTCAACAACTACCACAAGTACACCGTCGACGAGCACTGCATCCGGGCCGTCGAGGAGGCGGTGCGGCTGGGGAGTGAGCCGGGCTGGTTGGGCGAGGTGTGGCGCGGCATCCAACGCCCGCGGCCGCTGCTCCTGGCACTGCTCATCCATGACCTCGGGAAGGGGTTCGTGGAGGACCACAGCGTGGTCGGGGGGCGGATCGCCGTCGCCACCGCGCGGCGGCTGGGCCTGCCCGACGACGAGGCCCGGCTCGTGGAGTTCCTCGTGCTCCGTCACCTCGTGATGGCGCAGCTCGCGTTCCGCCGCGATGCCGGCGACCCGAGCCTGGTCGTCGGCTTCGCCCGCGACGTGGGCTCGCCGGAAGTGCTGCGGATGCTGTCCCTCCTCACCGCCGCCGACGTGGCCGCCGTCGGCCCCGGCACCTGGACGCGCTGGAAGGCCGACCTCCTCGGTGACCTCCACCAGCGGACGCTGGCCCATCTCGACGGTGAGGGGCCGAGTCTGGGGGCGGAGCAGCACCGGCGCGAGCTCGACGAGCTCCTCGCCGGTGGCGAGCACGGCGCCGCGGTGCATCGCCTGGCCCGCGACCTCCCCTCGTCGTATCTCCGCGACACCCCGCCGCCGCGCATCCTCCGCGAGCTCGAGCAACTCGTGAGGATGCCGGCCCAGGGGATCCACGTCCACCAGGAATGGGACCGTGCCACCGGCACGCTGGCGATCACCGTGGCCACGCGCGAGGGGGTGGCGCCGGGCGTGTTCCACCGCCTCACCGGCGCCCTCACCAGCCAACGCCTGGAGATCCTCGCCGCCGGGATCCACACCCTCCCTGGTGGCCTTGTCATCGACCGCTTCGTGGTCCACGACCCAGACATGTCTTGGCCCGACGCGAACGGAGCGGGACCGGCCGGTGCCCCGCGGGAGGACCGCCTCTCCGACATCGCCGACGCCCTCCGCCGGGCCCTACGGGCCGAGGCCGCTCCCGCCTTCGCCCGGGTGTGGAATCCGTTCGCCCCGCGGCCGGCAGCGGGCCAGCCGGTACGCGTGGTCGTCGACACGGCGAGCTCGGCCGAGTCGACGATCATCGAGGTTTTCGCCCACGATCGTCCCGGTCTGCTCTACGAGGTCGCCCGGGCGCTGTTCGAGGCGGGCCTGTCGGTGCGGTCGGCGAAGATCGGCACGGTGCTGGACCAGGTGGTGGATGCGTTTCACGTCGTCGAGGCCGACGGGTCGAAGCCCGCCGATCCGGCCCGGCTGGAGACGGTGCGGATGGCGGTGGAACGGGCCGCCAGCCCGGTCGCGCGGCCGTGAGGCCCTGGGGTGGGACCGAGCCGAGACCAAAGGGGGACGACGGGATGCCGCGCTGTGATCGACCGGTGCTGCTGGTGGTGCTCCTGCTGGCCCTTCCCGGCGCGGCGCCGGCCCACGACGCCGACCGCGCCCGGCGGCCGGAGGCGGCGTCGGCGGATGCGTGGCGCCGGCAGGTGCCCGACATCCGCCGCCGCATGGAGCTGGTGATGGGCGCGCTCCCCGGAGCCGAGCGTCGCGTCCCGCTCGACGTCGAGGCGGGTGCGGTGGCGCCGACCGCCCGCTACACGCGCCGGCACGTCCGCTACACCCCTGAGCCGGGCGACCGCGTGCCGGCCTGGCTGTTGGTGCCGCACGGCGCCACGGCGGCCACTCCCGCCGCCGCCCTGCTCTGCCTGCACCAGACCAATGCCATGGGGAAGGACGAGCCGGCCGGCCTGGGTGGGCTCCCCGATCTCCACTACGCCCACGAGCTCGCGGAGCGCGGCTTCGTTTGCCTCGTTCCCGACTATCCGTCGTTCGGCGAGTACCGCCACGATTTCACCACCCCCGATCGCGGCTACGCCAGTGGCAGCCTGAAGGCGGTGTGGAACAACGTCCGTGGAGTCGACCTCCTCACGGGGCTGCCGGAGGTCGATGCCACGCGGATCGGCGTCATCGGTCATTCGCTCGGCGGACACAACGCCATCTTCACCGCCATGTTCGACGAGCGCCTCGTCGCGGTGGTGAGCAGTTGCGGTTTCACCCCGTTTCCCGATTACTACGGCGGTGCGGTCCAGGGCTGGACGAGCGACCGCTACATGCCTCGGATCCGCGCTGTCTACGGCCTCGACGCCGCGCGGATCCCCTTCGATTTCCCCGAGTTGATCGCCGCCCTCGCCCCGCGTGCCTTCTTCGCGAGCGCCCCCGTCGGCGACGACAACTTCGCGGTGGCCGGGGTCGCCCGCACCTTCGCCGAGGCGCTGCCCGTGCATCGCCTCTTCGACGATGCTCCAGGTGTGGCCCCGGCGGCCGAGCGCCTCGTGCTCGTCACCCCCTCCTGCGGTCACACGTTCCCACTGGCCGTCCGGCGCCAGGCCTACGATTGGCTGGAGCAGCGCCTCGCGCTTCCCGCGCCTTGATCCGGTACGGCTCGAACCGGCGCCGTTGGGCCCGGCAGCGCGGGCTCAGCTGGCGCCGTGCTTCGTGAACCAGGCCTGGAGGCGCTTCCAGCCGTCCTCCGCCTGTTCCTTCCGGTAGGTCGGCCGGTAGTCGGCGTGGAAGCCGTGGGGGGTGTCGGGGTAGAGGACGATCTCGTGCCCCTTGCCCGAGGTGGCCAGCGCCCCGCGCATCCGTTCCACCGTGTCGTTGGGAATGCCACCGTCGGCGCCGCCGTAGAGCCCGAGGACCGGAGCGTGGAGGCGGGCGGCGACGTCGATCGGATTGGTCGGGTGGAGCTCGTCGGGCGGGGAGACGAGCCGGCCGTACCAGGCCACGCCCGCCTTGAGATCGGGATTGTGGGCGGCGTAGAGCCACACGATCCGGCCCCCCCAGCAGAAGCCGGTGATCGCCAGCCGCGCCGTGTCGCCCTGCCCCGAGGCGCCCGCCCACTTCACGGCCGCGTCGAGGTCGGCCAGCACCTGGCTGTCGGGCACCTTGGAAACGATCGGGCGGATGGCGCCGATGTCGGCAAGCGTCGAGACGTCGCCCTGGCGCACGTAGAGCTCGGGGGCGATGGCGAGATGCCCGAGCTTGGCGAGGCGCCGGCAGACGTCGCGGATGTGCTCGTGGACGCCGAAGATCTCCTGCACCACGAGCACCACAGGAAAGGGACCGCCCGACGCCGGCTGGGCCCGGTAGGCGGGGATCATCCTGTCGGCGACCGGGATCTGCACCTCGCCGGCGACCAGTCCGTCGGCGGCGGTGGTGATCGTCTGGGCGCTCACAGGCTGCACGGCGAGGGCGAATCCGGCAGCGAGCGTGGTCACGGCGCCGCGGCGACTGAGCACGTCGTGGCTGAGGGGGTCGTTGGGCAGGGTCATCGCGCGGCTCCGGCGAGGTGTACGGGACGGACGACGCCGGAAGAGCCTACCGCGCGGCAATGATCGCGGCCGTGACCCGGCTCACTCGACGTGCCCGGGCACGCGCGCAGCCACCCACCCTCCTGGAGCCACACGAGGGCCGACGGTGGTCGCGCGTGCCACTGCCGACGAGGCCACGATTCCCGCGGCCACTCCTTTTGGCAGCCGCAGCTCTGCCTTGCCGTGAGCCACGACTTTGCCGGTGGTGGAGCGCGGCATGCTCACCGCTGCGGCTTCGGCGGCTTGATGCCCTTCATCGCATCCATGCCCTTGTTCATCGAGGCTTCGGTGTCTTTGAGCCGCTGCTCCTGTTCCGCCGGGGAGGGGGTCTTCGCGCCACCACATCCGCTCGCGGTGGCGACAACCAGCAGCGCAAGCAAGGAGCTCGCGCGGATCCAACGATGAGTCATGGCTTGATTTCCTGCTCCGGTGGGGGCATGCGTAACCACGGCGAAGATGGACCGGCCGCCGGCCGGTTCACGGTCGCCTTCCCCCGGGGAACGGGAAGGCGACCGTGCGGCGAATCCAGCAAGAATGGCTGCCGTCGGCCGGCGGCCCTGCTCACTCGTCGGCGATCGAGAGGCGATCGTCGCGTACCGCGAGCAAGGTCATGGTTTCAACGCTGATGTCGTTGGCCATGTACTGCACCGACCCGTCCACCCGCAGCGTCAACACGCCCCCGGGGTGGGCCGAGGTCAGCGGCGGATTCGCCGGGGAAGCGTCTGGCCAGCCCGTCCAGTCGTCCACACCCTGCTGATTCAGCACCCGGGCGTTCGGCGGGTAGCGGAGCGTCACGTTGTTGGTGTGCGGGCCCCAGTCGCGCCAGCCGGAGAGGCCGCCCATGTGCCAGCCCCAGTTGCGGGCCGGACGCCGATCCTGACCGGTGGTCCCCGCGGTGTCGAACACCTGTTCGCTCATCTCGCCCACCAACAGCGTCTTCGACGTTCCGTCGCTGCACTTCGCCATGTCCAATCCGAGGATCTGCGGCCCCGCCTGGTCGGCCGCGACACCGGCGGTGCCGTTGCCGTAATTCGGCACCATGCCCCGGCCGGAGGTGATGCCCCAGGCGTTGTCGTCGTTGAACGCCATGCCGGTGGTGCTCTGGAACCGGCCGGTCGGCATCGGACCGAACTGCATGGGAACCGCGCCGGCGATCCCGTAGTACGAACTCGTGAAATTGTTCCACGGCCCGGTGTTGGTCAACGAGCTCGACGGGCAGATGAGCATCTTGATCCGCTTGTTCTGCCAGACGGTGTAGTTGCCGTCCCATCCGGAATTGATGGCCGGGGACCCCTTCTTGCCCCACTTGCACTGGTTGTACGCGGCCGACTCCTCCATGTACGGGAGCAGCCGGACCCACTGGGAATGGCCCCACGTTTCCTGGGTGAACTCGGTGAGCCAGTAGGACGTCCCCGCACCCCCGTTGGGGAATGCTTTGTTGGCGTCGTGGAAGTTCTGGAACGCGAGTCCCTGCTGCTTCATGTTGTTGGAGCACTGGCTCCGCCGGGCGGCCTCACGCGCCGCTTGCACCGCCGGCAGGAGGAGACCGACCAAGGTCCCGATGATCGCGATGACCACCAGGAGTTCGACCAGGGTGTGGGCTTGGATGCACGGAATCTGGATGCAGGCATCGGATGGCTCCCGATTGGAGGAACGCGGAAAAATGAAAAAGAAAAAACCGAATGGACCACGGACATCCCCGGGCGCGAGATCGGCTGAAAACCCTGGCTCTCCGGTGGCGTCGACACCACGGATGGAACCTTCCCCATGGATGGAAAAACGCCCACCCGCGCGGTGACTCGCCGGGAGCGATTTCCCAGCCCATGCGAGTCGACGCGGTGACCCCCGCACCCCCTCCTGGGAATGTACCCGCCGTGTCCCGTTCCGACAAGAAATGGTCATCATGGTCGGCGTGCGCGGCGGCGCCGGCTCGGCCACGTGGTTCGACCGGGCGGATGGGCGATCGGCGTGGGGCCGTCGCATGGCGCGGGGGGGTTGGTTGCCGCAGCCGGTCACGCCGGGGTAACAAGATGCCGCGGCGACAGTGCGCCCCCGCTCCGGTGCCGGCCCTGCCGGTGCCCTGCGCTCCCCCCCAGGAGGTTCCATGCGTCATCGTGCGACAGGTTTGGTGCGGGCTGCGGCTTGGGCACTCGGGTCACTGGCGTGTCTCGCACCCGTGGCCCGGGGCGAGGAACGCGTCGTGATGAGCTATCCCCGGTTCGCCCCCGAGCCACCCCACCGGATCACCGCGGTCGACGAGGAACGAGGCGAGGCACGGGTGGAATCGCGTGGTGAGGGTCCCGGTATCTTCGGGGCGACGGAGGGGCCGGCGCTGCTGATCGTGGCAGCCGGAGTGGATGGAGTCGCCGACCGGGCGGTACGCGTGGAGGTGGCGGAAATCCTCGAAGGGGGCGTCGCGCGGATCACGTTTCCGCGCACCGCGGTCGGCCTCGTGAAGCCGGGCCCGGCGCTCCTCGGCCGGCCGTTCGCCGGCGATCTGTCGCAGGGGCCGCCGACCCCCGTCCCGACGAGCGTGATCCGCCGCCTGCCCGACGTCGTGACGCGGGGTTCAGTCGCCGACGGCACGGCCCGCGGTGGGGCCGGCGACCGGGCCCGGGCCGCGGCCCAGGGGCGGCGCTCGATGAACAACCTCAAGCAGATCTGCCTCGCGTTCCACAACTATGGCGACACGTACCGCGCCTTCCCCCCGGCGGTGGTCTTCGGCCCCGACGGCAAGCCCTGGCATTCGTGGCGCGTGCTGCTGCTTCCGTATCTCGAGCAGAACGAACTGTACGAGCAGTACGACTTCTCCGAACCGTGGGACTCGCCGAAGAACAGGCAGGTCGCGAGCAAGGTCATCGACGTCTACCGCGACCCGGCCCGGCGTGAGGACGATCCGGCGACGGGCTACGCCGCGCTCGTCGGCAAGGGCGCGCTCTTCGCCCCCGAGGGGGCCCGCATGCAATCGAAGGACGACTTCCCCGCCTGCCTGACGCGCGGCAAGCGCCCCTTCTTCCAGGACGTCACCGACGGCACGAGCACGACGATGGCGTTCGCCACGGTGCCGGCCGAGCGGAGCATCCCCTGGACGAAGCCGGACGACATCGTGGTGGACGGCGCCTTTCCGGGGATCGGCAAGCCGCAGGGGATCGGGGCGGTGGATGCCGGAATCGGCGCGGGGCCGGTGGCTCTCGCGGCATTCGCCGACGGGGCGGTGCACGTGCTCGCGGCCGACACCGATCCGGCGCTCGTCCGCAAGTTGATCACGCGGAACGGCGGCGAGCTGGTCGATTTCGCGGAGATCAACGTCAAGGGGGCGCGGATCACCAATCCGGCCGGCCCACCCATGGTGAAGATCGTCGCCGGCGACGACGGTGCCTACCGCCTCGAAATGGAGTGACCCGGTAACCATGACCCTGGCGACGATTCCCGTTCCCGTGCCGGCGGCCTTCGGCACCGCCAATCAGCCGCTGCCCGCCGTGGGCCTGGGGCTGTGGAAGATCGACCGCCCGGTGGTCGGCGACCTCGTGACCGAGGCGCTCCGCGTCGGCTATCGCCACCTTGACAGCGCTTGCGACTACGGCAACGAGGCGGAGGTCGGGGTGGGTCTCGAGCGGGCCCTGACCGCCAGAGTGTGCCGTCGCGACGAGCTGTGGGTCACGTCGAAACTGTGGAACACCTGTCACGAGCCGCAGCACGTGCGGCCGGCGCTCGAGCGCACGCTCCGCGACCTGCGCCTCGACCATCTCGATCTGTACCTCGTCCACTTCCCCATCGCGCTGGCCTACGTGCCCTTCACGACGCGCTATCCACCCGGCTGGGTCTTCGACCCCGACGCGGCGCGGCCCGCCATGCGGCCGGCGCGCGTGCCGCTGGCCGACACCTGGGGGGCGATGGAGGGGCTCGTGGAAGCCGGTCTCGTGCGCCGCATCGGCGTGTGCAACTACGGCGTGGCCCTGCTCCGCGAGTTGCTCGCCACCGCACGGATCGCGCCGGCGGTGCTCCAGGTGGAGCTGCACCCCCTCCTCGCCCAGGCGAAGCTCCTCCGCTTCTGCCGCGAAGCGGGGATCGCCGTCACCGCCTTCTCGCCGCTCGGCGCGCCGTCGTACGTGCCGCTGGGGATGGCGACCGCGGCCGACAGCCTCCTCGGCCATCCCGCCGTCGTGGCCATCGCCGCGGAGCTCGGCCGGACCCCCGCGCAGGTCCTCCTCCGCTGGGGCGTCCAGCGGGGCACTGCTGTGATCCCCAAGACCTCGCGTCCGGAGCGCCTCGTCGAGAACCTCGCCGTCGGCGATTTCGCGCTCGAGCAAGGGCAGATGACGGCCCTCGACGCCCTCGACCGGGGCCAGCGCTTCAACGACCCGGGCGTGTTCGGCGAACGGGCCTTCAACACGTTCATGCCAATCTATGAATAGCTCCCCGGAGGCGGCGCCATCAGCCGTCGTCGCCATACCGGCCGATCGGCTGCGCGGCGAGCTCGGCGTGGCGCGACCGCCAGTCGGGAAGGTGCGTTGACAGCAGCCCCTTGAAGCGGGCGTTGTGCGACGGCTCGACGAGGTGGGCCAGTTCGTGGACGACGACGTATTCGAGCAAC
Source organism: Planctomycetia bacterium (assembly GCA_009924545.1). Lineage (GTDB taxonomy): Bacteria > Planctomycetota > Planctomycetia > Pirellulales > UBA1268 > F1-20-MAGs016. The sequence continues at coordinate 31,014 of RFRL01000017.1, forward strand.
TCCCGCCGGCGCTTGGCCAGTTCTGAATTGAAACGGAGCCGCCGCGTGCGCGGCGTGCAACTCCCCCAGCGCGTCGTCATGGTGCGCACGCTGAAGCCGGCCACCGCGACGCCGAGGGACGCTTCCCAGGCGGCGATGAGGGGCGGGAGGGCCGCGATCACCTGCTGCCGTCGCCAGCCCGCCAGCGCCCGGGCCCGCGCTGCCGGGTCGGCACCGGGAGGCACGGACAGGACGAGCCGATCCCCGACGAGCGACACCGCGGCGCGCCGGCCCGCCTCGACCACCTCGAGCCGGCACGCCGCGCCCCACACCGCGTGGGTCTCCCCCGACTGGTAGGTGACCGGCGGCACGGGCGGCAGGCTGCGGATCCGTTCCTGCTGGGCGCGGATCCACGCCCCGTGGGCGATCGCGAACGCCTCCAGGTCGCGGCGCGGCACCCAGCGCGGCGCCGATATCACCACGGCCCCGGCGGGGGGGCGCACCACCACGCGCAGGCGCCGCATCCGCCGGCGCACGACCTCGATCACGAGCCCGTCGACGGTGAGCACGGTGCCGGTGGTGCGCGGGGGCATGCCGGGGGAGCCACGGGTGTGGTGCGGGTCGCAAGCGGGCCGCCAGTGCCCCTGCCGCGAACCGGAGCACGGTACACTTTCGCCCCCGTGGTGTCTGCCATCGCGGCATGTCACGAGAACATGACGCTTTCCGAGGAGGTGTGCCATGGCGCCGAGGTCTGCCGAACCGTCGCCTCCCGGTTCAACGCTCGCGCGACGGTCGCTCCTCCGCGCGGCCGCCGGCACGGGCACGGCGCTGGTGGCGGGCCGGGGCGGGGCGCGGGCCGACGAGCAGCGGCCTCTCGTGGCCTACGTGGGGACGTTCTCTTCTCCGCTCAAAGACACCCTCCCCACGCAGGTCGATCTCCCGCCGGGCAACGGCCGGGGGATCCACCGCTATTTCGTCGAGCGCACGGGCGGCGCTTGGACGCCGGCGGGGGTGACCGAGTCGGGGACGAGCCCGAGCTGCCTGGCCGTCAACGCCACCGGCACGCGGCTTTACTCGGCCAACGAGACCGACCGGGTCGGCCCCGACAGGCACGGCACGGTGACGGCCTATGCGATCGACCGGACCTCGGGGGACCTCACGGCGCTGGCCACCGTGCCCTCCGGGG
>RFRL01000161.1 GCA_009924545.1 Planctomycetia bacterium
GGACCCTCCGGTGACGATCCCGCGGCGTGGCCCATCCGCGGCCTGATCGGCTCGGCTCCGGCGATGCTCGAGGTCTACGCGATGACGCGGCGCGTGGCCGTGTCGAACGCGTCGGTGCTCCTCGTGGGGGAGACGGGGACCGGCAAGGAACTGGTCGCCAAGGCGATCCACCAGCTCTCGCCGCGGGGCAGCGGCCCCTTCGTGCGCGTCAATTGCGGGGCCCTGTCGGAGAGCCTGCTGGAGAGCGAGCTTTTCGGCCACGTCCGTGGCTCGTTCACCGGCGCCATCGCCAATCGCACCGGCCGCTTCGAGGCCGCGCACACCGGCACGATCTTCCTCGATGAGATCAACTCCACCACCCCCAAACTCCAGGTGAAGCTCCTGCGCGTGCTCCAGGAGCGCGAGTTCGAGCGCGTGGGCGACACCGAGACGATCCGCGTCGACACCCGGGTGATCGCCGCGAGCAACCGCGAGCTCCTCGACGAGGTGGCCCGGGAGACGTTCCGGGAGGACCTCTACTACCGGCTCAACGTGGTGCCCATCTACCTGCCGCCGCTGCGCGCCAGGCGCGACGACATCCCGCTGCTCGTCAGCCATTTCCTCGAGCACTACAACGAAGTCAACGACCGCTACGTGGTCCACCTCCAGAAGGAGGCGCTCTCCGCGCTGGCGAAGTACCACTGGCCGGGCAACGTCCGCGAACTGCAGAACGTCGTCGAGCGCTGCGTGGTGCTCGCCCCCGGCGACGAACTGACACTCGACCTCCTTCCGGCGGCGATCCGCGGCGGTCGGCCGCCGGTCACGCTCCCCGGTCGGGGCGGCGACCTCGACAGCCTGGCGCGCGATCTCGTCGAGCAGGGAATGACCACCGCCGGCCCCGCCGACGACAACCTCTTCGAACGGATCGTCAGCCGGGTGGAACGCGAGTTGATCGCGCAGATGCTCGCCGCGTGCGGCGGCGTGCAGCTCAAGGCCGCGGCCCGCCTGGGCATCAACCGCAACACGCTGCGGAAAAAGCTCGTCGAGCACGGCATGGACGGCGCCGCCGACGACGAGGGCTGACGACGGGAGTCGGGGCCGGCACGAAGGACGGCGCCGCCGCGGTTGGCCCCCCGTCAAGCCTCCGCCATCTCGCGGGCGTGGTAGCTCGATCGCACCAGCGGGCCGGAGGCGACGCGGGCAAAGCCCATCGACTCGGCCAGCCGGCCCAACTCGGTGAACTCCTCGGGAGGCACGTAGCGCTCCACGGGGAGCGAATCGGCGGTCGGTTGCAGGTACTGGCCGAGGGTGAGGAAGTCGACACCGTGATCGCGGAGGTCGGCGAGCACGTCGAGGAGCTCGTCGCGCGACTCGCCGAGACCGAGCATGAGCCCGCTCTTGGTCTTCACGCCGGGGAGGATCCGCTTGGCGTCGGCGAGGAGCCGGAGCGTCCAGGGATACTGGCTCTTTCGACCGCGGACCGTGGGGTAGAGTCGGGGCACGGTCTCGGTGTTGTGGTTGAACACCTCGGGCCGAGCGGCGAGAACTGCCTCGAGAGCCCCCGGCTTGCCGAGAAAATCGGGGACGAGGACCTCGATCGTCGCTTGGGTGGCGGCGCGGACGGCGGCGATCGTCCGGCGGAAGTGGTCGGCGCCGCCGTCGGCGAGGTCGTCGCGGGTGACGCTCGTGATCACCACGTGGGCCAGGCCCAACCGCCGCGCCGCCTCGGCGACGCGTTGCGGTTCGTCGGCCTCGAGCTCCTCGGTCCGGCCGCGCGGCACCGAGCAGAACCCGCAGGGCCTGGTGCAGACGTTGCCCAGGATCATGAACGTGGCGGTGCGCTGCGACCAGCACTCGAGCCGGTTGGGGCACTTCGCCGAACCGCACACGGTCTCCAGCCCCAGTTCGGCGATCAGCCCGGCAGTCTCGCCGTGGCCGCCGCCCGGTTCCAGATTGCGGCGCAGCCAGGGAGGCAGGCGTCGGGCCGGGCCCGACGGCTGGTCGAGCGACACGATCGGCAGGGCACCGTCGGGCGCTGGCTCGACGGGCGGGCAGTGGCTATCCGACACTTCGAGACGGCTCCGTGGGGCTGGGTGACTCCCGGATCGGCACCGGGAATCCCGCGTGGACATTGGGCTGGGCGAGCCCGAAGGCGTCGGCCATGTGCTCGACGAGGGCCGCCCGGACATCGGGCAAGCGCACCTGCCGTCCCAGGTCGGCCTCGATCGAGCCCATGATAGCGGCGCCGGCCACCCCGGCCCCCCGGCCCGGCACGGTGTGCACGCGCCGCACCAATTCGAGCGCCGGACAGACGTTGACCCACGCCCCGTGCCAAGCGATGCCGCGGCGGATCGCCACCCCCACCGCTGCCAGGAGCCCCGTCCGGCCGAAGACGCCAGCCGCCCGCGAATCGCGCCCTGCGCCGCACCGCAGGCTGCGGATCGCCCCCTCGAGCGCCGTCTCGAGGCGTTCGACATACGGCCCCACGGCATGGCGCGGCAGCCCCAGTTCGGCCAGCGGTATGAACAGGGCCGCGAACACCTGACCCGGCTGGTGGACCACGGCGCCACCCCCGCGCCCCACGAAGCGCACCGGCAGGGCGCGGGCGACCAGTTCGTCGTCGGTAAGGTCGACGTCGGTCCGCGACCCGAGCCGACCGATGGTGATCGAGGGGGTCAATTCGCAAAGCACCATCGTCGGCGGCCGACCGGCGGGTTCCGACACCTCCCAGGCGAGGCGTTCGGCCATCGAGGCGTAGGCATCCCAGCCGATCCGGCCGGCCATCCACACCGAGAGCGCACGGGGCCGGGAACGGGAGACGGCGCGGGGATGTCGGGGCGCTGGCGCGGCCATGCCCAGGTTGTACCACGCCCCCGCCGTCCTCCCGGCCGCAGCGGGAGCGCAGCTCCCGTGAATCGGCTGCACGGCAGCCGCACCCACCGGAGGTTTTCGCGTGGACAAAGGTCACGGAGGGACTTCACGACCCGCTAGCGCCCCTGGGCCGCGGGCAGCGACTGGATGCGCAGGTTCCGGTAGCGCACCGTGCCCACCATGCCACCGTGGATCTGCAGGGCCACCATGCCGCGCCGGGCCACCGCCGTCTCCGGTTCGGTTTCGGTCCAGTCGACCGTTTGCACCCCGTTGAGCCACAGTTGCACCCGGGGTCCCACGCAGCGGATCCGGTAGTCGTGCCACCCGTCGCGGTGCCCGGCGAGCGCGCGGCCGACGACGTCGGCGGCGGGCTTGACGAGGATCCGGTTGCGCCGGCTTTCGTCGTACAGGGCGCCGAAGTACCCCGGGCCGATGTCGGCCTGGTAGCCGCTCACCTCGTGGTGGTCGGGCACCCGACGGGAGCGGAACTGCACGCCGGCGTTGCCCGCCTGGGTGAAGTCGAGTCGGTACTCCAGCCGCAATTCGAAATCGGCGAACTCCCGGTCGGTCGCCAGGAACTCGTTGCGCGGCGCGGCCAGGGTGTCGCTGCCGGCCACGATCGCCCCCTCCTCCACGCGCCACGTGCCCTGCGTGTCGCCATTCCAACCGGCGAGCGACCGGCCGTCGAAGAGGGGCTCGAAGCCGGGCTCCGGCTGCGCCACGACGGCGCTACCGCGACCAGCCATCGTCAGCGCCGCGGCCAGCACCGTCCACTGCAGCCACGTCCGCCGGCCCCCCGTCGGGCCACGTTCCACACGCCGCGATCGCATCTGGTCGCTCCTTGCCACTGGCGGGCCTAACCGCCCCCGGTCGTGCTCCCCGCCGAGAGCATACCCGTGGGGCGCCGCGCGGCAGCGGTACCACCGGCCCGGCATCAGGTGGAGAGGGCGGCGACGAGCTCGGCCCAGTCCAGCGGTTGCCAGGGCAGCGCCTCGGGTAATTGATCGGCACGGACCACCCCCGGTTCGGGACCGCCTCCCTCCAGCGCCCGGTCGACCGTCACGGCGAGCCGCTCGCACCATTCCGGCACTTCCACGCCGGAACCACCGGCGACCCCGAGGAACGACTCGGCCCGCGCCTCGAGGGCGGCGCCGGCGGCACCGGGCCGCCCCCCGACCAGTTCGGCCACCGCAGGGGGCACGAGGGCCTCCAGTTCATCCTGCTCGAGGACCGCGGTGAACGGCCGCCGGATCCGGTCGGAGACGCTCGCCAGGCGCACGCCGCAGCGCGCCTCGAGGTCGGTCAGCCGGTCCACGAGGTCGCTCGCCGTCTCCCGCGTCTCCTCCCGCATCCGTCCGCGCCACGCCTCGGCGGCGGCCGTCGCCCCGCGCCGGGCGAGCACGCGATGGGCCATGTTCACAGGCCGCAGCGTCCAGGCGATGCGCTCGTATTCGGCCTTGAGCCGGAGGAAATCGAGGAGCACGTGGAGGCACTCCCCCCGATCCGACTGGGTGGTGGTGGAATTCCAGTCGCGGTATTCCGCATGGTTCTCCGCCACCGCCTCGAGCACCAGACGGATGCGACCGGCCGCCTGCCGCAGGGCCAACGAACCGTCGTCGAGATCGGTGAGAAGGCGCGTCGGACGGCGTGGCCCCCGGGTCGCCGGCAGGTCGGGCATTCCGGCATGCTCCTCCACCAGCGCCTGGAGGAACGACGCCACCCCGCCACGGAGCACGCCGCGGAGGGCCGCCGGCGCCAGCAGGTGCTGGGTGAACAAGCCCGCCCCGTAGCGCTCGATGAACTCGCGGACGCCGGCGAAGGTCTTCGGATCGCGCACCCGCTCGAGGACCGAGAGACGCAACTGGCGGGCATGGGTCATCCAGGTTTCCAGCAGCCGCGGCACCAACAGCGACAGGCCCTCGAGGATCCGCGTGGTGACCACATCGGGTGCCGGCGGTTGGCCGTCGACGGACGTGCCGGCGCTCTCCACGATCCGCTCCACCAGCGCCGTCGTGGCGGCCTCGAAGACGCGGTCGAACTCGCTGACGCTGGCCGCCCCCGGGGGACGGCGGCTCTCCAAGGCCTTGGCCAACTGCACCACCGCCGAGGCCTCCGCCACCAGACCGACATGCGGCAGCGCCGCCGCGAGCCGCTCCAGGAGCCGCTCCCGGCACCGTGCCCGGACGATCCGCCCGGGCCGTCCGCCGCGCGACAGCGGCACATAGAGCACCGGACGGCCGACGAGCCGCTGGCGCACCCGGTCCAAAGGCGCGCGGACCGCCGCCGCGTCGCCCCGGGCAAGCGCCGCGAACAGCCGCCCCACGCTGCCGCGCCCGCTGTCGGCGTCGAGCATGTGCAGGCGGGCCGCCACCAACCACCCCGTCTCCGTGGCCTGTACCGCGGCATCGACGAGCCGCTCGACGGTGGCGTCGCGCTGCCACCGCGAGCGTTCGTGATCGCCCGGCGACGTCCCTGGAGCCGGACCGGCGTCGTCCACCGCGACCACCTCGGCGGCCGCGACCAGCGCGCGGCGTAACCGTTGCAGCGAATGCCTCCAGGCGACGAGCGAGTCATGCTCGAGGCGGTCCTCCGGACGGGCGTCCGCCGGCGCCTGCCCCGCCCCTGCATCGGCCACCATCACCGCCGCCAGCGCCTGGCGCAGCAGGCGACACACACCCCCGACGAGCTCCGCCGCACCCTCGAGCTCGCCGAGGCCACCCGCCGCCGAACCGCCGGCTCCCTCCACGTCGAGCATCCCCCCGTCGTGGCCGTCGTCGGCCGAATCGTGCCAGACCATCGATTCGTAGGCCGCCGCGACCCGCTCCTCGCCATCGGCCGGTTCCTCCACGTCGTCGTCGGCGCGGCCCGCGGCGCCGCCACCGGCGCTGCCGCGCCCCGGTCCGGCGCTGGCCTGCTGGATGCAGTCGGCCACCGCCGTGATGTTGGCCTCGACGAGTTCGAGGAAGCGCCGCACCCGGGCCCGGCCCACCGGCGACCGGTCGGCCACCGCCAGCCCGACCCAGCGGCCAGCCGCGGCCAGCCAATCGGCCCCCGAACGCTCCATGGCCGCTCCCTCGAGGAGCGAGGCCCAGTGGACGAGCAGGCCCATCGCCCCGTCGAGGTCCTGTTCCGCGAGCAACTCCGCCGCCGCCTGGGCATGGCTCCGGGGCGACGAGAAGGCCTGCATCTCGGTGCGCCAAAACCCCGGGGGCGCCGCCGCCGGCGCTCCCCGCCGGCGCCGGCCGAGGGCGGCGATCACGTCGCGGGTACTGTCGACGATCTCCCGCCCGGAGAGGTGCCGGACCCCCGAGACCGTGGTCGTGGCATGGCGGTCCCACCATGCCGCCAGGCGTTCCAGCGCCGCCTCGGCACGCGCGGCGGCGGGGGCGTCGCCGGCGTGACTGGCCGCCCGCCACACCGCGGCCCGTCCCTCGAGGATCGAGGCGGTGGTGTTCATCAGATCATCCACCCGCGGGTCGGGAAGGCTCTCGCCGCCGGGGTCATGGAGGGGGAACTGGCCACCGAGACCGAGGATGTTCCACGGATCGACCAGCGCCCCACAGGCTACGCCTCGGAACAGCAAGTCGGTGGCGTCATCGAGCGCTGCCAGCGCCGCCGCCGGCCCCGCGCCATCCCCCTGCAACTCGCGCTGCGCGGCGACGACCCTGCCGGCGATCCGCGCCAGCATCCGCGCCGACGCCGCGGGGACGCGCGCGGTGAGCCGTTCGGCAGCCGCCGACCGCCCCAGGCGCGCGAAGATCCCCGCCAGGGCCACCCCCTCCACCTGCCGGGCACGCCGCGTGGCCAGCAACGAGTTGATGTGGCGGCGGACACCGCCGAAGGGTTGGCGGAGACGGGCGATCTCCCCGTCGAGCGCCACGCGGTGATCGCCGGGGAGTTGCTCGAGCAGCCAGCGGTAGAAGCCGTCACGGTACTCCGCGATCCGCGGGAGGAGCTCCGCCAGGGGCATGCCGGCGTGCCTGGCCGCCGGGCCGTGCCCCGACAGCCCGGCGGCCATGAGGATCACGCCCGCCAGGACACCGGCGGCCTCGACCTCGAGTTGCGCCCGCGTGCGCCCCTCCTCCCCCGCGGCATCGGGCCACGAAAGGATACCGTCGAGGGTGGCCTGCTGGACGACCATCCGCCGGTAACAGCCCGCCTCGTCGATGCGGAACGGATCCCACAGGCCGAACAGGTAGTTGGGACGACTGGCCGCGGGGTGGAGGAAATCGAAGGCCCGCGGATCGATCGCCAGTTCCTCCAGTTGCGCCGGGTCGAAGTCGGCCAGGGCGAGCAACTGCGACGGGGCCGCATGGAGGATGTCGACGGCGGCACCGACGAGGCCGCGATAGCGCCCCCACGCCGCCCCCGGACCGGGCAGGTGCAGGGGGACAGGACGGATCCGCTCGTGGCGATACGGCTCCGACAGCCGGCCGTTCTCCAGCACCGCCACCGGCCGCCAGCCGACGTAGTCGTTGAGCTGGTCGATGGCCGCGTCGACCGCGGACGTCCATCCCGGGGTGCCGGACTCCGGCCAGGGGCCGCCGCCGCGCAGGATCGCCTGGGCCGCGGCCATGATGAAGTAGGGCCGCTCCAACCCGCCGGGGGGCTGGTGCTCGAGGAGGTCGGCATGGAATTGCCGATACCCGGGCACGACGCCGTCGCCGAGCAGCCGCAGCACGCCCCGCGCCTGCGACGTGTCGCGGAAGGCGGGGGCGTCGCGCTCCAGTTCGTCCAGACGCCGCCCGAGGTGCCCGATCACCTGGCGCCAGGCGTGGGGCGCTTCCGCGGTGCCCCCTCCGGCCCCCGCCCCGCCCTCGACGGTGGCGTAGAGCTCGTTCATCCCGGCCCACACGGCCGGATCGAACGCGCCGGAACTGAAATTGAGGTAGCCCAGCACCCGGGCGGCGACATCGGCATTGGTCGACAGGGTGCACTCCCGCCGCGGCATCCCCGCGGCCCCACGAGACGGTTCCTCCCGGGTCGCCTCCGCGACCCGTCCGTTGGACGAACCGGGCATTCTACCGGTCGGCGGGGCCCGCCCCGTCCGGGGCCGGGGTGGCACTCCGGCCTGCCGCCACGGCCGGAAACCGTGGGCTATCCTTGCCGGGTGGTCCACAGCCAGCAATTGCAGGGGATTCCGCGCCATGCCAATGCCGCACGCCCGTCCGCTCGCGTTCCTTCCCCGGGGCCGCGCGTTTCTCGCCCGCCACATCTTCACCGCGTCGCTGGTCGGCCTCGGGGCCGTGGTGGCCTCCCCGAGCACCGGCCGCGCCGGCTGCCTGCAGGGGACGCTCGCCGACGAGCTCACCGCCGACCGCGTCGGCCTGGAGCGCGACTGGATCGTGCAGTTGCCGTTCGACTCGGCAGGGTACGGCCTCATGCACGTGACGCTCGCCGACGACCTCGTGGTCGCGCAGACCGGCGATGGAGGCGTCCATGCCATCACCGCCGAGAGCGGGGGTGCCGGGGAGCCCTGTCGGGGCGCCCTGCTGTGGTCGGCCCACGTCGACACCCAGGGGCAGCCCGTGCCCGCCGCCGGCATCGGCCGTGATCTGGTCGCGGTATCGGGCGGCCGGGGCGTCGTGGGGCTGGAGCGGAAGACCGGCCGGGTCCGGTGGGAGCACGCCCTGACGGCTTCTCCGATCGGAGCCACCGTCGCCGTCGGGGACTGGGTGTACCAGCCGCAAGGGGCCTCCACGATCCTCCGCCTTCCTGCCAATCCCCGCGGCAAGTCCCCCTCGTATGCCGCCGCCGTCGCCGCCGACAAACGGGCCGACGAGCGGGCTGCCAGAACGGGGGAGGGGAAGGCTCCCGGCAAGGGGCGGGTCCGCGAGACGAAGGGCAAGGACGACGGCTCGTCCGCCGCGGCACTGGCACCCGTGGCGCTCAAGGCGGGGGGCACGCTCGAGCTGGGCCCCCAGCCGTTCGGCACCGGATTGGTGTGGATCACCACCGGCGGCCTGATGGTGGCCCTCGAGGAGAACCGCTACGGCTGGCAGCGCAACGAGTTCGATCTCAACAGCAGCCCTGCCGGGCCCGCCGCCATCCGCGACAGCGCCCTGTTCGTGAGCACTGTCAACAGCGACCTGGCACGGATCGATTCACTGGCCCAGGCCGGCGGCGGCCTGCGGCTGGTGTGGCACGTGCGGCTCGATCATCAACCCGACGACGGCCCCTTCCTCGCCGACGGCGTGGTGGTGGTGTCGCTGGGCGAGGCGGGGATGCGGGCCTACTCCGTCGGGACCGGCGAACTCGTCTGGGAAACCTGTCTGCCCGGGCGGATCGTGGCGTTCGCCGGCGGACGGATCTGGTTCCTCGACCGTTCGGGCCGGCTGGCGAGCCTCGATGCGGCCACCGGCGCGCCCCGCGATCTGCTCTGCCTCGGCGGCTTCACCGTCGCGGTGCCCAGCCGGATGGCCGATCGGCTCGTCCTCGCCAGCCCTGACGGTGCCCTCGTGTCGCTGTCACCACGCGGCAC
>RFRL01000162.1 GCA_009924545.1 Planctomycetia bacterium
GACAAGGGGTCGACGAACGCGGCGGGAAGGCGTGCCGTGGCCGGAGCCTGGCCGCGGTCGGCGGCTGGCCCGACCGATCGGCCGGGGTCGGGATTGGCGCCTCCGGGAGGCTCCCTACAATCGGCGGCCTGTTTCGAGGGCTCCGAAAGCGTTACCCTGCCCTCTCTCCCCTTGTCAAGCCTCGGCAGCCGCGCTGCCGCGCCGGAACCCTCGCCGTATGGCCTTGCCGTTCAAGAGCTTCCGTAAACATCAGCGGTGGATGCTGGTGTGCCTGGCGATCCTCGCCATGCTCGCTTTCTTCGTCCTCCCCCCCTTCCTCCAGTTCGGCGGGAGTGGCTCGCCGACCGCCGACGCGGTGGCCGCCACCTGGTCCGGGGGCACGATCCACGCGGGCGACGTGCAGCGCGCCGTGGGGATGAACATCGTCGCCAACCGCTTCCTGGCGGAGTCGGCCATGGCGGCGGGGCGCGACCCCCGGCAGATGCCCGATTTCGCCCCCATGGACGAGCGCGAGGTGGTGCGCCGCATGCTCATCGTGGAAGAGGCCAAAAAGAACGGCATCGACTACAGCGACGCCGCCGTCAACCGATTCCTCGCCGAGTGGACCGTCGACCGGGTGCGTCCCGAGCAGTTCGCCCAGATCATCTCGCGCCTCCGTATCGGCGACATGGCCGTCAACGAACGCGACCTGTTCGACACGCTGCGGCGTGAGCTGATCGCCAAGACCCAACTCGGGCTCTTCCAGCGCAGCCTGACGAGCGATCCGCCCGGCTGGCGCTGGGAGTTTTTCCGCCGCCTCCGCCAGGAGGCGACGGTGGAGCTGGTGCCGGTGACCGTGGAGAGCGTCGCGGGTGAAGTGCCGCTGCCCGCCGAGGCCACGCTGCGTTCGTTCTTCGCCCAGTACCGCGAGGAGCCCCCGCGGGCGCGGAGCGAAACCCCCGGGTTCCGGCAGCCGCGGCGGGTGAACTACGAATACCTCGTGGCGAAGCGCGAACCGTTCGAGAACGAGGCCAAGGCGCAGGTCACCGTCGAGGAGATCGCCGCCTACTACGAGAAGAACAAAACCACCCTCTTCCGCGCCCGGCCCCCCGAACCTGCCGCGCCGGCTCCCGAGGCCCCGGCTGCCGAGGCCCCGGCTGCCGAGACGACTCCTGCCGACAAGCCCGCCGCTGAACCGGCCACCGGCACCGCGCCGGCTGCCGACCCGCCCCCGGCTGCGCCTGCGCCCGATAGCGGGGCTGCGGCCACGCGGCGTGTGCGTGCCACGACGGTCGCCTATCGGCAGGAGCCTGCCGCCGATCAGAAGGCCGACCCGGCTGCGCCTCCGGCCGAGCCCCCGGCGGCGACCGAACCTCCTGTCGCCACGGAGCCGACATCGGCTCCAGCCACGCCGGCGCCCCCGGCCGACGCCCCCCCGGCCGCTGCGGCGACCGACACGGCAGTCACCACGGAAGTCGACGCCGCGCAGTTCGAGCCTTTGGAAAAGGTGCGGGATCGGATCGTCGAGACGCTCGCCCGGCAGAAGGCTGGGGAGCGGATCGATGCCATCTTCAAGTCGCTGGTCGGCGATCTGGCCGGCTACAGCGAGTCGCTCACCCTGTGGCGGGCGCAGGGGGCCGAGCCGGCCCTCGCCCCGGTGCCGCCGAACATCGACACCATCGCCGTCAAGCAGGGGCTCGAGGCGGGGCGTGCCCCCAAGGCGGTGTCGGCCGCCGACGCGATCGAGGCCGGTGGTCCGGCGCGGAGCTTCGAGATCGTCCCCGATCCCAACAATCGCTTCGGTCGCGACGTCGGTTGGCTCGACATGATGTACGGCCCCGACCAGATGCTGTGGCGTCCGGTGACGAGCCGCGACCTCGAGGGCAACCGCTACATCTCCTGGAAGACGGCCGACGAGGCTGACTATCCCCCCGATTTCGACAGCGTGCGGCCCGACGTGGAGCGGGCCTGGCGGATCGTGGAGGGGCGTGGGCTCGCCCAGCGGAAGGCGGAAGCGATCGCCGAGAAGGCGCGCACCGCCGGCAAGCCGCTGGCGGAGGCCTTCGCGGGCGACTCGGCAGTCACCGTTTCGACCGCCGGTCCGTTCAGTTGGCTGCAGGACACCTTCTCCAGTGGTCAGCCGGAGCTCTCCCAGCCCGACGGCGTGTCGATGCCGGGGGAGGTGTTCATGGCGGCGGTCCATGGCCTCGAGCCGGGTGGCGTGGCCGTGGCGTTCAACGAGCCGAAGACGGTCTGCTACGTGATTCGGCTGGTGTCGCGCTCACCCGACGAGACGGCGCTCCGCGAGGCCTTCGTGAAGGGGCGCGACGACCAGCGGTCGATCGCGATGGTGGCCCAGGAGCAGCTCTTCAAGACCTACCGCGGCTGGATCACGGGTCTGGAGGAGCAGTACCGCCTCCAGTGGAAGCAGCCCGAACGGCGGTAGATGGCCATGACGAACCGGTCGAACACGAGGGTCTACAGGCTCGTGTGCATCGTCATCATGGCCGGGCTCCTCTCCGCGGCGGGGTGTTCCTCCCCGTTTCGCCCGCCCGAAGCCGCGGCGTGGCTCCGCTTCCACCCCGACCCCGGGGCGGACCCGGCCGCCCGCGATGCCCAGCGCGCCACCATGCTGGCAATGATCAAGTCGCCGTTCGTCGTGGCGCTGGCCCTGCGCCGACCCGGCATCGCCGACTTGCAGACCGTCAAGGAGCAGAAGGATCCGGCCGCGTGGCTCTCGCGTGCACTCGAGGTCGACACGCGGAGCGATTCGGACGTGGTGCAGATCCGGCTCCAGGGCCGGCGTTCCGCCGACCTGGCGATGATCGTCAACGCCGTGGCGGAGTCCTACCTCGAAGATGCCACGAAGAAGTTCCTCCTCGAGAATCGTGCCATAGTCGATGTCCTCCAGGCGAGCAGCGCGATCGACTCGTCGCCGCGGGTCACGCTGCTCGAACGGGCCCGCGTTCCGGCCGGTGGCGGCAGGTAGTCTTCCCGGAAAGGCGCGTCGCCGAGGCGCCGCGCGATCGCTCGCTCCGTCGACCCTGGGTTCATGAAGCGCGCCACGGGCTGGTGGCCGCCCGCGACGGCACGGGCTGACCCGACACGCGCTCGTTGCGGCCAGCGGGCGCCCGGTTCACTCCCCGCACTTCGGGCAGGGCCCGGCGATGCGGAACGATGTCATCCGGCGCCGGTGGCCGCACTTCAGGCAGGCGTAGCCCGCGCCCCGCCAGGCGTGATACGCGGTGTCGGCGACGATTACCGTCGCCCACAGCGCCCCCAGCACTCCCATTCCCACCATCGCCAAGTCGTCTCCCGCGCCCTGGCGCTTGGCCAGCGGATAGATCGCCAGGGTCACGGCCCCGAGCAGGGCGAACCCGACGAGCCGAAAGGAGCTGCTGCCACCGGCCGCAGCCGCGGGTGCTCGAGGCTGTTCAGAAGGGTCCACCGGCGAGACGTTGTCGGGCATGGGGATCCTCTCAGGAGCCGAAGGATTGTCTCCGCGGCGGCAAATCCGTGGGACCCCGGCCAGCGGTTTTTACCGCCCGGTTCACCGCCTTGGTTTGCAGCGGAAACGCTGTTTTCAGGCCGGATAAGACGGCCATCGATGAGGATTCCCGATCGGTAATAATACGCGCTTTTCAAAGCCGAAATCAGAAAACTTTCCCGATTGGTGCATTCATGGTATTTTCTGCCTTGGGAAAGACAAAAATTCCCGAACGGTAAATCAATGGACAGGCATGTTCTCGCCCCCCTCGACGTGGGTTCCACGGTGCGGACGGTCCGCAAGGCCTGCGGGTTGCGCCAGGACGAGCTGGCCGGGGCGGCCGGTGTGGGCGTGCGCTTCGTCGTCGAGCTGGAGGCGGGGAAGGCCTCGGCGCACCTCGGCAAGACGCTCCAGGTGCTCGCGGCACTGGGATGCACGGTCGCGATCACGCCGCCGGCTGTGGCGGACAGGCGCGAGCCATGACGCGCGTCCTCGCGGTGTGGTGGGACGGGCGCCTCGTCGGCCACCTGAAGCAGAACGAGCATGGCGATCTGGGCTTCGTCTACGCGGCTTCCTGGCTCGACGATGCCGGTTCCCCGGCGCTGTCGGTCTCGCTCCCCAAACGCGAGAAGCTCTTTTCCCGGCGCGAATGCCGGCCGTTTTTCAGCGGCCTCCTCCCCGAGCAGGACCAGCGCGAGGCAGCCGCCCAGGCGCTCGGCGTTTCCGCGGTCAACGACTTCGCTCTCCTCGACCACCTCGGCGGCGATGTCGCCGGAGCCCTGCAACTCCTCCCGCCCGGCGCGGAACCAGCCGTGGCCGACCCGGCACGCCGGCCCGTGCCGCTCGACGAGGAGGGGATCATCGAACTCCTCGACACGCTGCCGCGGCGACCGTTCCTCGTCGGTGCGGAGGGCTTGCGGCTCTCGCTCGCCGGGGCGCAGGCCAAGATGCCCGTGGTGCTGGTGGATGGGAAGGTGGCCCTCCCGGTGGCGGGACAGCCCACGACGCACATCCTCAAGCCGCCGATCACGCGCTTTGCGGCCCTGACCGGTAACGAAGCGTTCGTCATGCGGCTCGCCGCCGCGGTCGGCCTGGAGGCCGCCGCCGTCGAGCCGCGGATCGTTCGCGGTCGGGCCGTCCTCCTCGTCGAGCGCTACGATCGCGCCGCCGGTGCCGACGGGGTGGTGCGCCGCATCCACCAGGAGGACTTCTGCCAAGCGCTCGGCGTGCCGCCCGAACGGAAGTACGCCGCCGAGGGCGGGCCGACCTTCCGGGATGGATTCGCCCTCCTCCGCCGCGTCTCCACCATCCCCGCCGTGGACGTGCTCGCGCTCGTCGATGCCGCCATCTTCAACGCCATGGTGGGCAACGCCGACGCCCACGGGAAGAACTTCTCGCTCCTCCACGACGGCGACCGCCCCCGGTTGGCGCCGCTCTACGACCTGGTGTCGACCGCCGTCTATCCGGAGCTCTCACCACGCTTCGCCATGAAGATCGGCGGGCGGGCCACGCTCGGCGAGCTCGACGCCAGGGCCTGGCGGGGGTTCGCCGCCGACGCCGGCGTCAGCCTGCCGCGCGTGCGGCAGCGCGTCCGGGAGCTCGGGGAGGCGATCGCGGGGCATGGCGCCGCGGTGGTGGCCGATCTGGTGGCGCTCGGCCTCGAGCGGGCGGACCTCGAGGCGCTCGCCGCCACGACGCGCACACGGGCGGCGGCCTGCACCGCGACCCTGGCGTAGCGTGCCGTGGAGCGCGGCCCGGTGCCGCCTGCCGCTCACCGGCGCGGCTTGAGGACGACGGCCGCCAGTGGGGGAAGCGTCAGCTCCAGGCTCTGGGGCTGCCCGTGGCTCGGCTCGGGGAGCGTGGTGAGCCCACCGCCGTTGCCGAGGTTGCTGCCGCCGTACCAGGCGGAATCGCCGTTGAAAATCTCGTCGTAGTGCCCCGCCTGCGGCACTCCCAGCCGGTAGCCCTGCCGCGGCACCGGCGTGAAGTTGCAGGCCACCACGAGGAAGTCGGCCGGGTCGGCGGCGCGGCGCACGAAGGCGAGGATGCTCCCCGACCAGTCGTGGCAGTCGATCCACTGGAAGCCACGCCCGTCGAAGTCGAGCTGGTGGAGCGCCGGCTCGGTGCGGAGGAGCCGGTTGAGATCGGCCACCGAGCGCGACAGGCCCTGGTGTTCCGGCCACTGGAGGAGGTGCCAGTCGAGGCTCGTGTCATGGTTCCACTCCGACCACTGCCCGAACTCGTTGCCCATGAAGAGGAGCTTCTTGCCCGGGTGGCACCACTGGTAGGCGTAGAGGAGGCGCAGGTTCGCGAACTTCTGCCAGGTGTCGCCCGGCATCTGCCCGAGCAGCGAGCCCTTCCCGTGCACCACCTCGTCGTGGGAGAAGGGGAGGACGAAGTTCTCGTGGAAGGCGTAGATGAGGCTGAAGGTGAGCTCGTCGTGGTGGTACTTGCGGTGCACCGGCTCGTGCCGCATGTAACGCAGGGTGTCGTTCATCCAGCCCATGTTCCACTTCAGGCTGAACCCGAGGCCGCCGCAGTAGGTGGGGCGCGACACCGCCGGCCAGGCCGTCGATTCCTCGGCGATCGTCAGCACCCCGGGGTGGTGGCGGTGGACCTCGACGTTGAACGTCTTGAGGAGGTCGATCGCCTCGAGGTTCTCCCGGCCGCCGTACCGGTTGGGCTCCCACTCGCCGTCGCGGCGGCTGTAGTCGAGGTACAGCATCGAGGCCACGGCATCGACGCGCAGGCCGTCGACGTGGTAGTGGTCGAGCCAGAACAGGGCGTTGGAGACGAGGTAGTTGGCCACCTCGTGGCGGCCGTAATTGAAGATCAGCGTGCCCCAGTCGGGATGCTCCCCCTGGCGCGGGTCTTCGTGTTCGTAGAGGGCGGTGCCGTCGAAACGGCGCAGGCCGTGGCCGTCCTTGGGGAAGTGGGCCGGTACCCAGTCGATGATCACGCCCACGCCGGCGCGGTGGAGGGCATCGATGAGCGACATCAGCCCCGCCGGCGTGCCGAACCGGCTGGTGGCGGCGAACATGCCGATCACCTGGTAGCCCCAACTCGCCGAGAGGGGGTGCTCGGCGGGGGGGAGGAACTCCACGTGGGTGAAGCCCTGCTCCACGACGTAGGGCACAAGCTCCCGTTCCAGGTCGGCATAGGTGAGCCAGCGGTCGGGCGCGGAGCCGGGCCGCCGCCAGCTCCCCAGGTGGACCTCGTAGATCGACACGGGCATGGCGAGGGGATCGCGGCTGGCCCGGGCCCGCATCCACTCGTGGTCCTGCCACCGGTGGGTGGTGAGGTCGGTGACGATCGACGCGGTCCGCGGCGGCAACTCGGCGGCGAAGCCGTAGGGATCGCTGCGGTCGCTCGTGCCCTCCGCGGCGGTGACGCGGAACTTGTAGAGTGTGCCGACGTCGAGCCCCGGGACGAACAACTCCCAGATGCCCCCCGGCATCCGCATGCGCAGCCCATGCCCCGAACCATCCCAACCGTTGAAGTCACCCACCACGCTCACCGCCGTGGCGTTGGGGGCCCACACGGCGAAGTGCACGCCGCGGACCCCGTCGAGCTCGACGTGGTGGGCGCCGAGCTTCTCGTAGCTCCGCCAGTGACGGCCCTGGGCAAGCAGGTGGAGGTCGTAGTCGGTGAGCATGGCAGCCCTGGAGCGGGGGAGCGCCTCGGGCGCCGCACCAAGTTTCCCACACCGCAGGGTCGGCCGCCGGACGGGTCAGGCATTTCCACGGACACCGGGGGGTGGGGTGGCGCGGCCTGTGCCCGATCGGGAGCCTGTGCCGGGCCCCCGGCGGAGCCGGACCGGTCGGCGGCCTCCGGCGGGGCACCCGCCGATGGCTGATCCGGGGAGCGGACGGGCCGACCGCTACGAACGCTTCGAGCCGGTGGAGCGCCGCATCGCCATTGCCGGGAGCCGCTACTCCATCTGGCGGCCCCCCGACCTCGAGGCGCTCATCGACCTGGAGGCCTTCGCCACCGACGAGCGGATCCCGTACTGGGCCGACGTGTGGGAGTCGGCGATCGTCCTCGCCGAGGACGTGGCCACCATGGCGGGGGCGGGGCGCAGCCTCCTCGAGCTGGGGTGCGGCCTGGGCCTGCCCGCCCTCGTCGCCGCCCGGGCGGGCTTCATCGTGACGGCCAGCGACTACGAGGAGGCGGCGCTGGAGGGGGTGCGCTACAACGCCCGGCGCAACGGTCTGGAGGGGATCGCCACGCGCGTGGTCGACTGGCGGCGGCTGCCGGCCGATCTCCCGCGGCACGACGTGGTGGTGGCGGCCGACGTGCTCTACGAGCGGCACCATCCCGCCGCCCTCGCCGGGGCCATGGCGGCGCTGCTGGCCGACGGCGGAACGGGGCTGGTGGCCGACCCGGGGCGGGCCCGAGCGGAGGGATTTCCCGCGGCGGCTGCCGCGGTCGGGCTCGCCGCCACGCCGACGGGGGCCCGCCGGCCGCGCGGAGCGACCGACGGGCCCGCCGTCGAGGTGTGGCGCGTCGTCAGGCGACCAGCTTGACCTCCGGCACCTCGCCGGTGATGCCGATGATGAACTCCTCGAAGATCTTCACATCGAGGGCGGAGGCGGTCTCGGCCTCAGGATGGAACTGCGTGCCGATCACGACCCAGTTTTCGACCGCGCTCTCGATCGCTTCCACTACGCCGTCGGGTGCCCGGGCGGTGACCCGGAACGACGCCGCCAGGTCGTCGATCGCCATGTGGTGCATGCTGTTGACGCGGATTTCGCCGTCGCCGTAGACGCGTTCCATCACGCTACCGCGCTCCACGAGCAGGGCGTGCCGGTGGGCGGCGTCGAGCGGATCCTTGTGGGGGATCGACTTGGGGAGATCCTCGGGGATGTGGAGGAACAGCGTGCCCCCCTCGGTGACGTTGAGGAGCTGCATTCCGCTGCCGATGGCGAGCACCGGCATGTGGCGCTGGCAAACGTGGCGCACGAGGAGGCGGTCGAACTCCTCACGCCGCGGATCCATGGGACGGACGGCGGGATGGGGCATGTAGCCGTCGCGCCGCGGGTCGATGTCGGCACCACCGACGAGCACCACGCCGTCGAGCATGTCGAGGAGCCGGACGAGGTCGTCCTCGTCGGCCAGCGGCGGGATGATCACGGGGATCCCGCCCGAGGCGATGATGCCGTCGTAATAGCCGGCCGCCACGAACGACAGGGCGGCATGCTCCTTGCGGCTGGGGCGGTAATCGGAGTTGATGCCGATGAGGGGTTTGGCAGCCATGGATTCCTCGGGAGGCCTCGCCGTGGGCGAGAAAAACGGCTCGATCGACGCGGTGGTCGAGTTGACCCCCGGCTCCCCTGTCGTGGATGGCTCAGGCCGCCGTGACGCCCCCCGGGGGCGAGGGCCGATCGAGTCGGGGATGGGTCGCGGTGCGCGCCCCGCCGGTGGCAATCGGCCACGGGCGCGGAGTCTGTCGGACCATGCGAGCGTCATCCCTAACGCGTTCGGCCTTCGTTCCGAAGGGAGCCCACGGCGGACGGTGCCATCCGGGCACCGGGCCGACCGCCCCCCAAGGGCGAACGGGCCAGATCCGTCGTGCGAGCCGTCGTGCCGGTAGCGGTGCGCCCCACGGGGCGGTGCCGACGGCGACGACGGGGGCAGAAGCTATTCGACGTTGCGGCCCTGGCAAGGAAGTCAGGCGATTTTGTGCCGTGGCCACGATGCTGGCACCAGATCAGGTGCTAGCATGACCCGTGCTAGCAGGCCCCGATCGGACCGGCCGACCCGGCCCCCACGCC
>RFRL01000163.1 GCA_009924545.1 Planctomycetia bacterium
GCGGTAGATCCCAGCCGGTGGCCGCCGCCTATGGTCTCACCAGCGCCCCTCGACCCCGAGTGACACCCCCTGGACCACGGTGCCCCCCGTGAGGTCGATCGTGCCGGTCACGGGTGAAATACCCGAGGGAATCGACTGTCCGGCGAGCTGGTTGGTGGGCTGGGCCAGGCCTTCGAGCCACAGGGCCATGTATCCCATCCGGAGGTCGAAGTGCTGCGTCAGCGGCACTGTGGTGGTGAGCCCCAGCTCGCCGACGAACGCCGCGCCGTCCCCCTGGACCCGGAGGCCCTTGAGGCCGGGGCCCGTCCCGGTGTCGAACACATACTGCGACTTCTGCACGGCGTTGTTGTAGTAGGCACCCCCCTTGAGGAGGCCGTCCAAGCGGAACCAGCCGCCCCGGTCCCAGAGGCGGATGTCGGTGCCGAGCTGGTAGCCGTAGAGGCTGTTGATGCAGGTGTTGTTGAAGATGTCCATCATCGGGGCGGGGGGCACGACGCCGCCGTAGTGGTCCACCAGGGAGAGCGACTCGTTCCATTCGAACCAGCGGAAGCCCTGGAGGAGGACGACATTGGGCAGGGCATGCCAGCGCCGGTTGAACTCGAAGCTCTGCAGCGAACTGCCCAGGTCGGCCGTGGCCGTGTCGAGACCGGTGAAGGTGTTGCCGAACACGCCCGGCGGAGTGAGTGCGTAGCCGGCGATCGTGGGCGGCGTGGCCTCGAGCGACCGGAAGTTGGCGGCCCGGAACCAGGTGGCCTCGAGCGCCTCACCGCAGTTGTTGCTGCGGAACAGCGAAAAGCGCGGCCCGGCGGCCGGCGTGCTGTCCAGTTGATTGGCGTCGAGGGCGGTGGCCCCGAAGCCGTTGGGGGTGACGCCCGGCAGGTAGTCGGAGTAGATCGGACGCGACCTCGGGGCGTTACGCCACAGCAGCAGGGCGTCGGCCCGCAAGGTCCAGCAACCATGGAGGTGGTCGTGGAGAACCTGCATGAAGCCGGGCTGTTCGAACGCGGCGGCGCACTCGGGGCACCCGCACGCCGCGCCGTGCTCCCCACCGGCCGCCGGGTCGTCGTAGACGGGCAGTTGCCCGTCGGAGGGCGTGCCGTCGAGTTGACCGGGCACGGCCGATTCGGCAGCCCACTCATTCACGGGAGGGGCGTTCGGCACACCGCCGTCGGCCAACGCCTGGCCACCGTCTGCCGGGATGGAACCGGCGTCGACGACTCGGTCACCGATGACCGTTTCGGATACCGCTTCGCCGGCGAGCCAGCCACCGGCCTGTTGTGCGGCAGCCGGGGCTCCCGCGAGGGCCAGCATCGTCGTGGCCGCGCGGCGCGATCCAGCCACCGTTCCGCCACTGCATCCGCATCATCGTTGCCGTCTCCGGTGAAAACTCCGAACTGCCGGATGGGATCGGTCGTGACGGTCCTGCAGCGGTAGGGTTGTGCCCGTAGGTCCTGTCAGGCGAGATGGGCGAAATGGGCATCCAGAGGTTCGCGGGGGGCGGGCGACCTGGTGGGAAGCCGCTGGCTTTTCTGTCATCTGCCACCAACTGCCACTTTGGCCCGCCAAAACATTGCCCCGTCCGAAGGCCGACGATATTCTCCACAAATACCTGTTTTCCCGGTATTCACGGCCGGGCGTGCGCCAGCGGATCGGCCGCAGCGCCTTCTGGGGGCATGGCTTCGGGTTCACACCTCCCTGAATGAGGGGATCATGATTCTGCCAGTCTGGCTGACCAGCGTCCGCGGCCTGTTTTCCCGTCGTCGGGGGGCCGGGCGGCGGATCGGATTGCGTTCCGCGGGAGCGGAGCGGTCCGGTCGGTCGGTGCAGAACGTGGAGGCGCTGGAAGGTCGGCGTCTCCTGGCTTTCGACTTCGTGTCGGCGTTCCCGAACGTGGGGACGTTCATCACGGAGGGGGCGGTGGGTCATCAGGCGCCACAGCAGCTTGTCCTCCGCTTCAGTCCGGGCACGCAGGTCGATCCGGCGACGATCGCCACCGGGATCACGGTGACGCGTGCCAACCATGACGGCCAGTTGGGCAACGGCAACGACCTCACGGTGGTGCCAGGCAGCATCACGGTGGACGACGCGCCCAACGAGAACCAGGTGGTGGTGCGGTTCGCGGAGACGCTTCCCGACGACAACTACCGGATCACGGTGACGGGTGCGGGGACGGGTGGTCTGAAGACGCTCGCCCAGGGCACGACGGCGGCGGAGCCGTTCCGGGCCGGGGGCACGTTCACGCTCAACTTCCGTCTCGATCTGGGCGCCCAGGTAGTGTCGGTGGTGCCGCAACCGGTGACGCGTCCGAAGACGATCACGGTGGGCAGTCCGGCGGCGATCAACGACGGTGACCTGCTGACGGTGCAGATCCGGGGCCGAACGCTCTCGCTCGAGTTCGACCGCAATTCGCTCGTCGCTCCGGGCAACACCGCGGTGGCGGTGACCAACTCGATGACGGCGGCGCAGGTCGCGGCGACGATCGCCAGTCGGATCAGCGCGGCGACGGCGCTGGCCGGGGAGTTGGGTGCGGCGTCGTCGTCGGGGGCGACGGCGACGGTGACGGGCAGCCAGTTCACGCCCAAGGTGTCGTACACGCGGGGTGGGGTGGTGCCGGCGTCGCCGCCGATCACGGTGGCCGACGGGCTCGGCCTGACCCAGTCGAAGGACACGGTGGTCGTCTATTTCAATGCCAACGATCCGCTGGCGGGTGCCTCGGCGACGAACATCCGCAACTACCGCCTGGTGGAGACCAATCCGTCGACGGCAGCCGACGCGGCGGTGCTCGTGCCGCAGGGAGTGACGTACGACGCCACCAGCGGCACGGCCGTGCTCCGCTTCGCGGCGGGCGACATGCTCGACGACAAGGTCTACCGGCTCCAGATCGGCAACTCCGTCGACGACAACAGCACGGTGCTGACGGCCGTGCACGTGGGCAGCCTGTTCGCGCAGTCGGGCGGGGCACCGGCCTACGCGACGCTGTCTTTCCTCGGCGACGGCCCGGAGGGGGCCAACGACGTCGATCTCTACCGGTTCAGCGTCACGGCGGCGACGACGGTCAGTGTGGCGTTGGCACCGGCGGCGGCGTTCGACCCGCTGCTGCGCGTGTTCGATGCGGCGGGCACGGCGATCACCAGTGGCGTGACCGTGACGGGCAGCGGCCCCGGCGTGGCGCGGACGCTCTCCTTCGCGGCGCCGGCGGCAGGCACGTACATCATCGGGGTGTCGAGCACCGGCAACGGGGCCTACCAGCCGGCCACGGGCTCCGGGGCTGCGGGTGGGACGACGCGGGGTAACTACCGGATTTCGCTCTCTTCGGCGGTGGCCGTGGGGACGAGCGACGAGAACTCGAGTTTCGCCACGGCCACGGCCCTGGGATCGCTCGGTGCCGCGGGGCAGACGATCGCGGCGGCGATCGACCTGCGGGCCACGGTGCCGACGCCGGCCGGCAATCTCCTCTTCCCGAGCCAGCCGGGCACGGGGGACGAGCCTGGCCACCGCGACATCCCGGTGGGGATCGAGGGTCATGCCATGCCCGACGCCTCGGTGGCTCCGGCGGTGGCGATTCCGGAGGTCTCCTACAACTTCAAGTCGAACTACGGCGCCGATCCGCAGGGGAATCCCCTCTTCAACCTGATCACCGAGACGCAGAAGCAGCGAGCCCGGGAGATCTTCGAGCTCTACTCGCTGTACACCGGCGTGCGCTTCACGGAGACGGCCGACCAGGGCATCACGGTGGTCACCGGCGACGTGCGCGCGGTGAGCCCGAGCCTGCCGCCGACCGCGGTGGCGGGCATTTGCGGCGGCAACCTCACGGTCATGAACTCCACGATCGACTGGGGGGGGAGTGAATACGGTGGCTACTGGTTCACCACGGCGATGCACGAGATCGGCCACGCGCTCGGCCTCGGGCACTCGTACGACATTCCCTCGATCATGGGCGGCGGCTTGGCGGGTGAGGGTGTGTTCCCCGGTGACAACGACCTCATCCATACCAATGTCCTCTACCCGAAGACCGGCTCCGACATCGACGTCTACGGGTTCAATCTCGAGTCGGCCGGGCGGCTGACGGCGGAGACGATCGTGTCGCGGCCGGGAACGGCGGTGACGAGCCGGCTCGACAGCGTGCTCTCGCTCTACAAGGAGGTGTCGGGGGTGCGCACCCTCGTGGCGCGCAACGACGACTACTACGGCCGCGACTCCTTCGTCGGCCTCGACCTCGAAGCGGGTAATTACTTCATCGCCGTCACGAGCACCGGCAACACCGACTTCAATCCGGAGGCGGCCGACAGTGGCTACGGCGGGCGGTCGCAGGGGGCGTATCAACTGAAGCTCGGCTTCACCCCGGCGGCGCTCGACACCAACACGATCGTCGACGCCACGGGCACGCCGCTCGACGGCGATCGCGACGGCGTGTCCGGGGGTGGCTTCAACTTCTGGTTCGAGACGGCGTCGACCGCCGGCACGGTGTTCGTCGACAAACTGGCTCCGAGCGCGGGTGCGGCGGGCACGCTGGCCGCGCCGTATCCGACGATCGCGGCCGCCTTGGCGGCCTCCACCACGGCGACGCGGATCATCCGCATCGTGGGCAACTCCGGCAACGACGCCGCCGTGGGCGACGATCGGCCGTACCTCATCGGCACGACGCTGGCGGGCGCGCCGCTCGCCGACGGCAGCACGTTCGAGGTGCCGGCGGGGGTGATGGTGATGGTCGACGAGGGGGCGCTGTTCAAGCTGCGAGCGGCGAACGTCGACGTCGGCAGTTCGTCGGCGCTGGTGTCACGGGCCGGGGCGGCGCTGCAGGTGCTGGGCACGCCGGCCAACCGGGTGCGCTTCACGTCGTACCACGACGACTCGCAGGGTGGCGACAGCGACAACGTCGGCCCGGCGGCGGCGGGCGGGCAGTGGGGCGGCCTCGTCCTCCGCGAGGATTCCGATTCGGCCACGAAGAAGATCTTCCTCAACGTCGTCGGCCAGGCGCAGATCACCTACGGCGGTGGCAACGTCCTGGTGAACTCGCAGTTGCAGCCGTTCGCGCCGATCCACCTGGAGAGCACGCGGCCGACGCTGGTGTTCAACGAGATCACCAACAGCGCCGGGGCGGCGATGTCGGCCGACCCCGACGCGTTCGAGGACTCGGCCGGGCGCTACGGCCCCGACGTGCGCGGCAACCGGATCGTCAACAACACGATCAACGGGATGTTCGTGCGGATCCGTACCGAGCTGGGCAGCCCGGTGGACCGGCTCACGGTGCCGGCCCGGTTCAAGAGCCCCGACATCACCTACGTGATCGCCGAGAACCTGCAGATCGCCGGCGGCGTCGGCGGCTACGAGGAGCGCGTCGATCCGGCCGACGGGCTCACCAAGACCTTCGCCCGCGAGACGGGCCGCCTGGTGATCGATCCGGGCGTGGTGGTGAAGCTGCTCGGCTCGCGCATCGAGCTGGAGCGCGGCCTTGGCCAGCTCATCGCCGAGGGCACCGCGGGCAACCGCGTGATCTTCACGAGCCTGGCCGACAGCCGCTTCGGCGCCGGCGGCACGTTCGACACCAACGGTCCCTCCCCCGACACGCGCGCCGCCGGCGACTGGGGTGGCATCATCGCCAACGCGGGCAGCCGCGTGAGCATCGACAACGCCTACCTCGCCTTCGGCGGCGGGCAGACGCCGATCGAGGGTGGCTTCGACACGTTCAACGTGATCGAGGTCCACCAGGGATTCCTCCGTCTGGCCAACAGCCGGGTGGAGAACAACGCCTCGGGCGACGCCATCGGCAACCGCAACGCCCGCGGCACCAACGATCCCGCCGCGGTGTTCGTGCGCGGCGCACAGCCGGTGATCGTGGGCAACGATTTCCGCACCAACTCCGGCGCCCTGGTGAGCATCAACGCCAACTCGATGTCCGACGTCAAGCTCGGCGATCCGGGCCGGTCGACCGGCGCCATCGCCCGGTTCACCGGCTACGACGACAACTTCGGGCCGCTGGTGCGCGAGAACCGCATCTCGAATCCGATCAACTTCTCCGGTGGCCAGCCGAGGGGGCTGTTCAACATCGATGTCAGCTACGGTCCGGGCGTGCCCCAGGCGGCGCAGGATGCCCTCCAGGTGGCGATCAACAAGTGGGAGTCGATCATCGTCGGTGATCTCACCCCTGTCACCGACCCGGCCACCGGCCAGCCGATCGACGACATCGAGATCTTCGTCCAGGCCGGCCTCCTCGGCGGTTCCACCACCGACGGCGCCGGGGGCGTCCTGGCCAACGCCGGGCCCACCGCCTTCCGTTCGGCGACCGACACCAACCGCTTCCTGCCCTACAAGGCCCAGGTCGGCGTCGACACCGCCGACATCAACGACAGCCAGATGGCCACCATCCTGGCCCACGAGCTCGGTCATGCCCTCGGCCTGCCGAGCGTGAGTAACCTCCTCAACCTGATCAACGGCTTCAACTACGTGGGGGCCAATGCCCTCCGCGAGTTCCAACGCTTCCAGCCGACCGCCACCGTGGTGCCGCTGGAGACCGGTGGTGGCGCCGGCACGACCGGAGCCCACTGGTCGGAGGCGGTGTTCGGCAACGAGTTGATGACCGGTTTCATCAATTCCGGTGTCAACCCGCTCAGCCGGGTGACGATCGGCGCCTTCGAGGACCTCGGCTACACGGTGTCGTACGCGGCGGCCGACTCCTACACGTTGCCCGGCAGCGGTGTGACCACCGGCCCGTCGGGCAGCACCGCGGCGGTGAGCGGCGTGGTGGTGCGTGGCGAGCAGATCACGGTGGAGAGCGTGTGGGACGACACCGACATCGTCCACGTGCTGGAGGGGACGGTCGACGTGGTGGTGGAGAACTTCCACACCACCACCGGCCTGCGCCTCATGAGCCGGTCGGACGCCAGCCTGGTGGTGAAGCTCGCCGGGGCGAACGCAGGGTTCACGGCAAGCGGGTTCCCGCTGGAGATCGACAACCGTATCGGCGGCACGGTGCAGGTGGTGGGGCAGCCCGGCTTCCCGGTGGTGCTCACGAGCCTCTACGACGACACGGTGGGGGCGAGCCTCGATCAGCTCGGGCGGACGGTGAAGGACGTCAACAACGACGGTGTGGTGGGTGTCGACGTCACTGCCACCGCGCCGGCAGCGGGCGACTGGCGCGGGTTGAAGTTCCTGCCCCTCTCCAACGACACCAACGTCTCCATCCAGAAGGAAGCGGAGAAGCCCTACACGGGCAAGCTCGAGGCCAACCAGACGGCGAGCACGGCCCAGGTGCTCGGCGTGCTGGCTCCCAACTTCGCCACCGGGACCAACTCCACGGAGTCGGCGCAGAACAAGGGGGGTGACGACACCCGCAAGAACGGCTTCGAGGTCCATGGGGTGATCGCCTACGACGATCCCACCGACGTCGACGTCTACAGCATCGCCGCCTACGCCGGCAGCGAGGTGTGGATCGACATCGACAAGACCACCTCGTCGCTCGACGCGATGGTCGAACTGCTCGACGCCTCGGGGGCGGTGCTCGCCCGCTCGGTCGACGCCACCAACGACTCGCGCCTGGTGAGCCAGGACCTCGTCGCCGGCACGGGCACGGGCACGTCGCGCGGCTATCAGCTCATCACCGGCAATATTCTCCCCGGCACGTTCACCGGCGTGCTCTACCGCAACAACACGGCGATCCAGACCTACTCGGTGAGTCGCTCTGGCGCCTTCACGTTCACGTCGATCGGCGCCCCCGCGATCCGGGCCACCGGCGCCGTGCTCAACGCGGTGACCGGCCTGGTGACCTTCACGTTCAACGGCGACCCGGGGGCGACGAGCATCCGCGACGTGGGCTATGCCGCCGGGACACTCACCCGGGAGACGCTCGGCTTCACGGCCACGGGCACCAACGGCGCCTTCCCGATGGGGAAGGACGATTTCCGCGGGCTCGATGCCTACTCCACCAACCCGCGCGATCCGGGGATGCGCGTGATCCTCCCGGGCACCGCCGGCGCGCAGGGGCAGTACTTCATCCGCGTCCGCAGCCAGCCGTCGGCCGCCGGTGTGCCGACGCAGGCCGCCTACGAGGCGCGGCTCCGTGATCCGGCGCTGGTGAAGTCGGGGATCACGGCCGGCGACTACGAGCTCCGGGTGCGGCTGCAGCAGCAGGATCAGAAGCCGGGCTCGACCGTGCGCTACGCCGACATCCGCTACCCGCAGATCGGCATCGACGCCCAGGGGCTGCCGCGCAACTCGCTCGTGGTCGGTGAGACCGGCGAGAGCGCCGCCGCCAACGACGCGCAGGGCTCGGCGCAGCAGATCGGCAAGCTCCTGGAGATGGACCAGAACACGATCAGCCTGGCCGGCGCGCTGTCGGCCGAGGGGGACATCGACTGGTACACCTTCACGGTCGATTACGCCATGATCCAGGCGATCGGCGGCGTCAACGGCGGCGCCAAGACCTGGTCGACCGTGTTCGACATCGACTATGCCGACGGCTTCCGTGGGGACCTCACCCTCTCGGTGTTCGACGCGACGGGCAAGTTGATCTTCGTGAGCCGCGATTCGAACATCGCCGACGACCAGCCGGGCATTGGCCAGGGGAACGACTTCGACGACCTCTCGCGCGGCAGCGTGGGCAAACTCGATCCGTTCATCGGCCCGGTCCAGCTTCCGGCCGGCACCCCCGGGCAGACGACGCGCTACTACGTGGCGGTGAGCAGCAACGAGCGGCTCCCCAGCGCCATCAACGCCACCTTCCAGGGGGCGGCCGCCAATCCCTACATCCGCCTCGAGCCGATTGATTCGGTCACGCGGATCGTCGAGGACCACATCGGCACCACCGGCTACACGAGCAACGGTCTGCCGGTCGATCCGGTGAGCGGGCCGATCATCAACGTGGCGGCGACCGTGGCCAGTGGTTCGACGCTGCCGCTGTCGGCCAACATCCGGCCTTTCGGGTTGGCGGACGTGACGCTCTACGTGTCGACGGGAAGCAGCCTTTACACCACCGACGCGTTCACCGGCGGGATCGAGACCCGGCTCTACGAAGGCGCCTACGGTGGGTCGGGCAGCGTCGGCGACATTGACATGCGGACCGACGGTCGGCTGTTCCAGGCTTTCGGTCAGATCAATGACGGTGGCAATGTGGCCCACCTCCGCGAGATCAGCACCGGCGGTGGATCGAGCCCGCTGTCGGATGTAGGCGACGGCGTGCCCGACGTGCCGTCGAGCCCCGGCACCGGCGACTTCTGGAAACTCACCAGCAGCACCGTCGACGCG
>RFRL01000164.1 GCA_009924545.1 Planctomycetia bacterium
CGGGCTCCCAGGGGGCCGCCTCCTCCGGGGCATGGACGTAGAGCGGCACGACGGCCCCGCGGGCCGCGGCGGAGGCCAACGCGGGGTTGTCATCGAGACGGAGATCGCGACGGAACCAGACGATCGTGACGGCCATGCGAGCCTCCCTGCCGGGCAGGGTAGCAGGCCCGCGGGGGAGCGACACCCCACAAGCCGTGCCACCCTGCGGCGGGAGCGTCAACCGGCGTCGACGGTGATGGTGAGCGACTTCTCGCCGGACGGCGGGATCGTGACCGTGATCTTCGGCTGGCCCGGATTGCCGTACCGGCCCCCGAGCCGGTCGCGGCCACCACCACCACCCTCACTTGACAGCGACATCTTTCCGGGGGCGACCCGCTCGGGCCACACCACGGTGACGCCGTACTCACCGGGGATGGCGCCATCGTCGGGCTTGGTGGTGGTGAGCCGGAACGTACCGTCCTCCGCGGCGGTCGCCACCGGCTTGGCGGCATTGACTCGGTCGGCCGCCTTGGGATGGAGGACCACCAGGGCGCCGTCACAGGGTTTGCCGGCAGCGGTGGCCACCTTCCCCGACACCGCCACCGGTTGCGGTCCGGCCGCCGCTCCGCAGCCCACGATGCAACCGAGCCCACCCGCCACGAGCCCGATCACGGCAAGGACGGCTCTGCAGGCTGGGTTACGGCACGGCATGGTGGACTCCCGGAAAGGCGCGGTGGCACAACGGGTCAATCGCTGACCGGCGACGTTTCCGCAGGTGTCATGCCCGCACAGGACGCCGTGATCAGCGCGGCATACACCTGCGGGGTGATCGAGTCGGCGAGGAAACGCACGCTCCCGTCGGTGAACACGTGGCCGGCCACGCCGGGGTGGAAGGCGAAGGTTTCGTTGTCGTTGTGGCAGTTGATGACGCAGTTCCCCGGAGCGGTGGACGTGCCGGCGATCGCCCCGTCGAGGCCGTAGTCGTTTTCGTGATGGCCCCACCCGCCGTCGTTGATTTGCCGACCGGCTTGCTTGGCCAAACCGATGAAGAAATCGGGGCGGCCGGCGCTCTCGCAGAGGAGGATCGTGGCGGTGGTCCCGTCGGTGACCGCAGACATCCGATTGGCCTCGCTCACGGTGAGGCCGGCGACGAGCCCGGCCGCCACCCCGGCACCGCGTCCCACCGGCCGCATGGCGCTGAACAGCGCCGCCTGCTGGGTGCCCGCCGGATAGCCGAAAAAGGTGATCGAACCGGGATTGATCGAACTGTTCGTGGCGTAGTCGGTGACCGCGAGCCGCTGGTAGGGGAAGGGTGCGGCGAAGGTGAACGTGCCCGAAACCGTGCGCTCCGCCCCACCCGGTGCCGACGGGCAGATGAGCGTGGGGATGGGGTTCCGGAGGATCGCCTGGTTGTCGGGCGTGCCGGGCACGATCGACGGCGACGACATCCAGGGGAACTTCTGGTTGTAGCCGTTGAACAGCGTCTGTTGCTCCATGTGCGGCAGGAGCGAAATGACCCACGAGTGCACGACACCGGGGTATGGGAAGCCGGGCTGCCCCGTGGTCCCCGGCGGTAACCCGAGTTCGACGACGAGGCTGGCAGGCAGGCGCTTGCTCGCCGATTCGACGTTCATCGCCGCCAGGCCAAGCTGCTTGAGGTTGTTGCCGCAGGCACTGCGGCGCGCCGCCTCACGGGCAGCCTGGACCGCCGGCAGCAGGAGGCCGACGAGCGTGCCGATGATGGCGATGACGACGAGCAACTCGACCAGCGTAAAGCCGGCCCGACGCAAACCGCGCATGGTGAATCTCCGCACAGGGATGGAAAATGAAAAAAACGGCATGTGCTTCGCCGGCATGCCCGGAACGACACCGGACGGGCGCGTAAAAAGGCACATCGCTTTTGTGGCGACGGTCCTGTGGCGACAGACGATGATCCAAGAAAATGTGGACCCGATGCCGGATGCACCCTATCGGCGGGATGTGCGATTCTCGCGAGCCTGGCGCGAGAATTCCATGAGGTATCGCCCGGGCGGCCGGAGCGTCCCATTCAACGCCGCTCAACGCCGTTCAACGCCGTCGCCGCGACTCCGCCAGGCGGGCCGCGGCGGCCGAATCGGAGCGGAGATGCACGCGCGCGTTGAAGGCGATCACGACGCGATCCTCGCGACCGCGGTATGGCAGGCCGGCGTGAAGGAGGTACGACGGGAACAGGGTGAGCAGCCCGTCGCGAATCGGGACGTCGAGCGCCGGCGTGAGGTAGCGGTTGCCATAATCGCGGTACCCGCCACCGGTGAGAAGCGGCGAGTAGAATCGGCTGCCACCATTGGGTGCACCGCCGGTCGGGGCTGGACCTGAGTCGCCGACTGCGACGTAGAAAATCCCGCACCAGCTACAGCCATCATGCCAATGGGCATCGTGATAACCGGAATCGTTGGTCACGTGGTACCAACTGTCGGGAATCTCGACGAGCACGTCGTCGGTTGTCACGGCATTCCCGTTGGCGATGCACGCCGCGGCAGCCACGGTGCTCCGGATGAAATCGATCACCGCAGCCAACTCGCCGGCCGAGTGGGTGAACAGGTCGAAATCGCCTTCGATCAGCCCGGTAGCCGACTTCGAGTCGCGGGCCACGCCGCTGTCGACCACGGCGGCCTGACGGCGTTTCAAGTTCGTGAGGTGGTCGATGATCGGGCCCCGCCACAGCGCGAATTCCGGCCACTGCCGCAAAAAGAACATCGTCGGCCACGCCTGGACACCGTGCAGCCCGTCGCCGTGATCAGGTCGCGTTTCCATGGCGAGCCTCCCGTGAATGTTCGTGTCACGACCGCTTCCGTCGCCGTGGGCCCTGTGGGCTGGCGATCCGATCCTCGGTCGATCCCGGCGCGGGAGGCCGTCCGATGAACGAGCCGTTGGCTCCCGCCTCCACCGGCCACCGTCCAACCGGGTCGGTAGTGGCCGCTTTTCCCACCCTCATCGGTCAATTCGTGTTACCGGGAACGGCCTCCGTCGACGCCGCGATCACCGAGGAGATCCGCCGGCGGATGGCCGAGACGGCAAGTCGCGACTTCGCCAACGTGGGCGGATGGCATTCCGCACCCGATCTCCTCGATTGGCCCGGGGACGCGTTCGTCACGCTGCGGAGCTGGATCTCTGCGGGATTGTCGGAGATGGTTTCCGCCAGCGCCCGGCTGCCCGAGGCCCGCCTGCCGGCGGGTGGCCTGCGCGGGAGTTTTTCCATCTCGGCCTGGGCCAACGTCGCCGCGCGCGGGCACTACCATCGGACCCACAATCATCCCGGGAGCGCTTGGTCGGGGTGCTATTACGTCACCGGGGTGCCGCCGGACGACAACTCCGCGCATGCTCCGCCACAGAGCGGTGGACCCCTGGCCGGTCTGCTCGAGCTCCAGGATCCACGGCCGTTCACCGAGATGCTCGACGTGCCGGCGGCCCCCTACGGTCAGCGCATGCTGATCCGGCCCCAACCCGGTCTGCTCGTGCTGTTTCCCGGCTGGCTGTATCACTTCGTCCACCCCCATGCCGGTGACGCGCCGCGGATCTCGATCGCCTTCAACGCCCGCTGGAATCCCGCGTGACGCTCACTCCGGATGACCTGCGCCAGGCGGTCGTCGGCTCGGCTGCCCTGTTTCCCTTCGCTCCCACCCCGACGGCCGACGGCCTCCGGTTCATCGTCCTGTCCGAAGCGGAGTACCGCCACGCGAGTTTCCTCGATCAGCGCCTCGTCGGGCCGGCGTCGCGCTGCGGCGACATCCCCTGGGAGTGGCTCGCCCGCTGGGGCGACGAGCTGCCCCTGGGCTGCGACTTCGTGTTTCACGTCTCGCACTGCGGTTCGACGCTCCTCTCCCGGCTCCTCGGCGAGGTGCCGAAGGTGCTCGCGCTGCGCGAGCCATCGTTGCTCCGGGCGGCCGCCCACGCCCCGCCGGACGCCCGGTTGGCGCTCCTCACGCGTCTTTGGTCGCGGAGTTTCCATCCGGGCCAACGTCCGCTGGTCAAGGCCACCAGCCACGTCAATCGGATCGGTGAGGTCCTGCTCACGATGGTGCCCGACGCCCGCGCCATCCTCATGTGGGTGGATGCCGAGACGTTTCTCGCCGCGGTCCTCGACGGATCGCCCGGTGACATCGTGAGCGGAGCCGCGTCGCGCCTGACGCGATTGTCGGCGCTCGGCCGGACGGTTCCCGAGCCGCTGGCGGCGCTGTCGCCCGGGGAGACGGCCGCGATGAGTTGGCTGTGCGAACGACTCACGCTCGACCGGCTGGCGCGGGCCCATCCGCAGCGCACCCTGGGCATCGACTTCGACCGGTTCCTCGCCGACATGCCCGGCGCACTCGATCGCGTGCTCGATCACCTGCAACTCCCTGCGGCGACCGCGGGTCTGAACTGGCAGCGGATCGTGGGGGAGTATTCCAAGCGCCCCGGTGTGCCCTACGACTTTGCGTTCCGCACCGCGCTGCTGGAGCGCTCGAAGGCCCTCCATCGGCAGGAAATCGACCGGGGTCTGGCCTGGATCGTGCGTCACGAGGACGCGCTCCGCTGATGCCGGGCACTCATGGCGCCGTGACGGCGCCCCGTGCCTTCCGCACGCGGAGCGTGTCGAACAACTGACCCTCGAGGCCGTAACTTTTCAGTTCCAGGTCGTGGCCGTTGACCGACACGAACACGAAGTGGTGCCCGCGCCGGACGTTGTTTTGGAATGGCGGGCGGATCGGACCGGCCTGCTCCAACCCGCCACCACCTCCTCCGGTGATCATGTAAATCGTCCCCCCATCCTCGACGACCCGCCCATCGCGCACGGGCCAAGTGCGCTCGTAGGAGTGGATGTGCCCATTCCAGACGAAGTCCACGGCGTAGTCGTCGAACAGTTTCGTGAGCGGCCGGATACGCGTGTCGCCCCAGGTGCTTTTCCCCTTCCACAGATTGCCGTAGTCATCCTCGTCCGACGAGTAAGACGGATGGTGGTAGGACACGAACGTCCACACCGGAGCCGGGGCGCCGCGCGCGCGGGCGGCGCGGATGCCGGCGAGTTGTTCCT
The DNA here is from genome assembly GCA_009924545.1 of Planctomycetia bacterium. GTDB lineage: Bacteria > Planctomycetota > Planctomycetia > Pirellulales > UBA1268 > F1-20-MAGs016. The sequence continues at coordinate 5,030 of RFRL01000164.1, forward strand.
CCAGCCAGCGGTACTGCTCGCTCTCCGGATCGACCTTCTTGTTGGAATCGAGCATGAAGAACCGGGCATTGCCGTAGTCGAAGGCATACCGATACTCGGGCGCCGGCAGATCCATGTAGCGGTAGTAGTGGTCGGCATCGCGCTCATGGTTGCCGAGGACCGGATAAAACGGCACGCGGGCGAACAGCGGGGACATACTGGCGAAGAATTCCTCCACCCATTGCCGCTTCACCGGCCCATCTTCGACGAGGTCGCCGGGAACGACGAGGAAGTTCGGGCGCAGTCCCCAGGCGAGTTTGGCCAAGGCGCCGTTGACGGCGGGGTTCCCCTGCGTGTCGGCGATGACGGCAAACGCGAACGGGGTCGCCGGCAGGGACGCCGTCTGGAACGAGCCCACGTCACCACGGGCGACATCCGGCGCGTCGGGGCCGTCGACGATCACCTGGTAGAAGTGACCGGTCTCCGCCGCCAACCCGCCGAGGACCGCGGTGTGGAGAAGGCGATCGTCACTCGCCGCGGTCACCTCGCGATCGAAGCGTGACGTCTCGCCGAAGCGCACCCGGACGGTTGCCGGACGATCCGTTTCGCACATCACGCGGATCGAGTCGGTGGTGGCGAATTGCAGGTACGGCCGGACGACGAACTGGGGTGTGCCCGCGGCGAGTCCAGCCGGAGCGGCCTGTGCCGCGGAGCGATGGTGGTCGAACTCGTGCTCGATCCACTTCCCCGTGGCGGCCAGATCATAGATCGCGACCTGTGCCAACCTCCCCGTCAGCAGGTTCGACTCGTTGGCATCGACGTATCCCCCGACGACGAGCGTGGCATCGTCGGGATAGAGGATGTCGCCCTGCTGGTCACGCGACTCACCCTCGAGGACGCCGTTGACCCACACCTGCATCGTCGCCCCGTCGTAGACGCCACCCACGTGGTACCACCGCCCCGGTTCCGGGGTCGTCTTCCCACGCAGGTAGGTCATGTGCCCATTGCCATCGTCGCCCCCCTTGGTGGCCACGGCAAACGTGAACGCTTGCTCGTCGTACCCGAGGACCCACCCCTTCTCGGCATCGCCGTTGTCCTGGAACGCCCCGACGATTCCCCCGTATGGCAGCAACTCGTCGACCCCGACCCACGCGGAAACAGTCAGGTGCTTGCCCGGCAGGGTGCGGACCACGTCGGGCCAGGAACCGACCGCGGCGAACGACGTCTCGTTGCCGTCGAGGAGGAGGCCGCGGAGGAGGCCGCGGACGGGGCCGTCGCCCGTGAAGCGCGGTTGCCCGGCGACCTTCAGGTCAGGTCCCGATTCGGCCACGAGCATTCCGTCATGAAGGCTGCTGCCGCGAAACAGCCAGTTGCAGCGCGGGTCCGGACCTTCGTGGCCCGACGCCGCCGGCATCGAGACCAGCGCCATCGCCGGCGCCACAGCTGCCAACGCCAACCGACGGAGCGAGACCGCACACGTCCACCGACGACGGCCCACGCTCCCGGCGACACACTCACCAGTGCCAGCCAGCGTGTCCACCGTGTGGACAGCTTTCCGCCGCAGGATGCCACGCGCCGTCATCTGCTCGCTCCCGGGTCCGCAACCAACCCCATCACTCCGGCGCCGACGTGACCTCGCCATTCCCGCGCGAGCCGAGAGCGGCATAGATGACGGGATCGATCTGATCGGTGATGAAGCGCACCGAACCGTCGGCATAGCCGAAATTGGCGCCGCCTGGATGACGACTCCCGAAACTGAACTCGTATGCCGCGAACGCGGCGGTCCCCGGGGCGGCAGCCGGGGCGTTGAGGGGAACTGCCGTGGAGCCGAGGTGCTCCGACATGTCGCCCTGGTTGGTCGTGTCGACATCGTCCCCGCCGTAGAGCCAGTGGTCTTTGCGGCCGAAATTGATCGCGTTGTTCTCGCGGATCACGCCCATTTCGGGCACGGCCTTCACGTCGGGCTCCGCTTCCCCGATGAGGATCGTTGCCGAGGAGCCGTCGGTCACGCTTGCCATCCGCGACCCGGTCATGCCATACGACTTCCCGTTGTAGATGATCCGTTGGTGGGGTATGCGGCCGGTCATCACGCCCTCGAGATCACTGATCACCTCGGTCGCACCGGTATCGCCCCAGGGAGCCGGGACCGTTTGCCGGCGACGATCGACGGTGAGCGTGCTGGTCACACAGCCCAGGTAGTTGGTGGGGGCACGGCGCTGGACGATCCAGTTGTCACCAGAGATGTCGGCGACCTGGTCGGGGAAAGTCGACGACGGGCATCGAAACGTCGACAGCGGCTGCTCGCAGACATAGATGTTCTTGTACCAACGGTTGTAGGCCCGGTTGGTCAAAGCGGCGGTGCCGGTGATGCCCGGAACGCCGAAGGCCCACTGGTAGTTGCCCGCCGAGTCTTCCTGGAACGTGAGCAGCTCGTAGAGCGATCCTTGCTCGATGAAGGGGAGGACGAGCGAGTGCCACGATGTCCCCACGTCAAACTCAGCGCCCAGGGGAAACCCCTGCCGGGCATCGTGGAAATTGAGGACCGCGACCGAGATCTGCTTCGTGTTGTTCTGGCAGGTCGACCGCCGGCTCGCCTCGCGGGCTGCCTGGACGGCCGGAAGGAGCAGACCGACGAGCGTGCCAAGGATGGCGATCACCACGAGGAGCTCGACGAGCGTGAAGCCGGCGCGGCTGGTGCGGCTTCGCACAGGACTTTTCACCATGGCAGCGGACCTTCTTCAAAGGGAAAACAAGGGGAACGTCACGGTGGACTTTTCACGGACCGGCGGACTGGATGTCGAAATCGAAGGTGTTGACGCGGCCGCGGGCCACGGTGACGGTCTCGGGGGTGGAGCTCGGCGCCTCGTAGATCTCGGGAAAGCGGTTCCGCACACCGCCAGGCACCTCACTCGGCTTGCTGTCGGCCGGCACCGGCTTGCCCTTCCCGTCGATCCACGCCACGAACGTCACCTTGTAGCGCCCCGCCCAAATCCCGGCTTCCCCCTGGGGATGCTGGATTTCGAACCGCCCACTCGCATCGGTGATGCCGAAACCGAACCCGTGGCGATTGGTATCAAAACGATCGGTGTCGGGGAACAGGCCGACTTTGCACCCTTCGACCGGCTGCCCCGCGATCTTCACCGAGCCGACGACTTGCTGCATCGGCGGCTTGCCACAACCGACAGCGTGGGGAACGAGCAGCAGGACCAAGGACGACGCCACATGACGGATGTCCGGGATTCCCCTCATGAGCGGCTCCCGCTCGTCGCCCGCTGCCCCCGACCGCGCCGCAACTTGAAGAGGCCGACACCACACGCCAGCCCCGCCATCACCAACGTGCTCGGCTCCGGCACGGGAGCGACCGTGTAGGTGGCAGGAACGGCCGATACCGGCGAGATTTCGCCGAAAGCCTGGTCAAGCACCACCAGCCCACTGAGCGCCATCGAGTAGGTTCCCGCGACGACCGCGGTGCCGGACGTGGCGAGCGTGAAGGTGGCGATCTGGGTGGGTGTCGAGGTCAACGTGGCCCCGGTGAAGCTGAAGGTGGAATAGTCGACGCTCAGTCCGGTTCCCTGGGGAGGAAAGTCACTCCCGAAGAAGCCCCCTTGGGCGAAGAGCAGATTGGTGCCACCGGTGATGATCCCCCCCTGGCCGGCGGTGCCGCCGGGCTTGACCGTGAAGTCAACGCCGGTGATGACTTGACTGCCGCTGTCCGATTCCAGGGTCACCGCGAACGTCGCCGGTTGTGGGAGGGTGATCGTGCCCACAGGGCTGGTCTGTGTGACCCGGAAAATGATCCCAGCGTCGGCGGCGTTCAGGGTGAACGAGGCTCCGAGCAACGAGACCATGACAGCGGCCAGCAACTTCTTCGAGGACAGCATCATAAAACCCTCCCTGGGAGTGAAAATCCGTTGCGAATCGACCTTTTGTTTCCTGCTCTCTGTTGGCTTTCAGTTGAGTCACAGCCGCGGGCGCTTCTGCCCCGTCACGGGGTCAGTCGCCAGACCGGCAAAAGCGATGTCCCGGGCAGTGAGCTCCAGGGCCACGGCACCGACATCGATCGCGTTGCCGACCGTTGCCTCGCTCTTCGTCGTCGTGCGGCCCCCGGTGCCGAAGAACGTGCCGTGACCGGAACCGGCCGCCGGGATCGTGATCACCGTCAATTCCCGGATGCCGATCTGCGCGCTCGCCGCCGCCAC
>RFRL01000165.1 GCA_009924545.1 Planctomycetia bacterium
TTGTCGCATCCCGGTTGCGGGGCGTCCAACGCCGCGATTCGCGGCAGAGGTTCGCCAGAAGCCCGCCAGAACTTGAGCGATACGGCAGATCCCACGGATGTGGGGGTCAATCGGTGCGTGGGTAGACTCGCTCCCGCGATCGCGGCAACCCACGTGTGGCCGTGACGACCCCGGAGACCCCGCAGGATGGGAAGCCCGTGTGCAGCCCTTACCGGTGCGTTGGCCACCACGAGTGCGGTGATCGGTTTTTCCGCCGTCGCGACGTTTGCATCGGCGGTGGTTCCCGGTCACGGCGCCCCACGGCAGTGGGGGTCCGTGTCCATCGCGCTCATGTTCATGGCGGTTGTCGTGGGCTTGTGGTGGCAACGTCCGCAGGCCGTGCACAGGGTCTTCCGCTTCCTGCATCGGAATGCCGGGTTGGCGCTGGTGGTCGTGGGGGGATTGTTGTTCCTGGTGGCGCTGTGGGTGGAGTTCGCGCCGGGGCCCGGGAAAGACGGGGCCACGCGGCACTGGCTCGAAGCGCTCCACCGGGCCACGAGCTACTTCTCGATGCGGAACGACCCGGCGCGGCACGCCACCTGGCCCCAGTGGCTGGCCGTCCTGCTGTCGTGGCTGTTCTTCGTCATCATCGCCGCGAAAGCGGTCGTCTTCCTGTTTGCCGAATCGCTCACGGCACTGCGCCTGCGGTCGACGCAGGGGCACATCGTCATCTGCGGCGCCGGCCGGATCGGGCGCCAGCTCGTGGCCAGCCTGTCGGACCACGATCCCTCCCGCGTGGTCGTCATCGAGCGTGACCAGGCCCATCCCGACCTCGGCTGGCTGCGCGAACAGGGGGTGGTGATCCTCCTTCGCTCCGCCCAGCGCCGCGACGCGCTCCGCGAGGCGCGCGCGGCCTGGGCGCGCGAGGTGTTCGTGTGCACCGGCTCCGACGAGGTCAACCTCGAGTGTGTGCAAGCGCTCCGCGAGGAGGTGGCCGAGGTCGGCCAGCGTCCGCCCCCGGTCTGCCGCGTCCATCTCCGCGATGGCGAGTTGGCATCGGTGATCCGGGTGGCGAACCTCGCGGGGGGCCTCCACGCCAACGTCCTCCCGGTCGAGGTGTTCAACACGACGGAACGCTCGACGCAGCTCCTCCTCCAGTCGTTGGCCGCGAAGGGCCATCTCCCCATGGCCGACACGGAGGTCGGGCACGTGGTGATCATCGGGTTCGGTGAGTTCGGGCAGAGCCTGGCCGTGGCCCTGGCGGAGGTGGGCCACTTCCCCAACGTCGCCCGTCTGCGGATGACGATCGCCGACTTCGACATCGCCCCCAAGGCGGAGGCCTTTCTCGCCCGCTATCCCCGGTTCGCACGGCGCGATTGCGTGCCCGTGTGCCCGGCCGACGCCCCGCTCCCCGCCCCGTTCGACCGGCCCCGTTCCGCCGCAGACGAATGGTCGTTCGAGTCCCGGCCCGGGATCGGCCACGTCTGCACCGCCGCCTTCGTGAACCTCACCGACGTGGCCGAGGAGCGTTGGGTGGGATTCCTCGACCAAGCGCTGCGGCGACAGACCGTGAAGCCGATCGTGTTCGTCACCTTCGACCGGGACGGCGTCAACTTCACCGCCGCGCACCGCCTGGCGGCGATGCGCGACCGCGTCGCGCCACCGGCAAAGCGGTGGCCGATCTACTACTGGGTCCCGCTGCAGACGCAGTTCGCCGGCGCGGCCGGCGCCGCTGAACCCGCGCGATCCGCTGACGCTCCGATCGCCTTTGGGAACTGTCTCGATGCGGCCGGCCACGAGATCATCGCCAATCACTGGTCGGACCGCCTGGCGAAGACCTTCAAGATGGTCTACACGGCGGTCTTCCCGCCGGTCCCGGCAGATTCCACCGCCGCTATGGTAATTGAAAAAGCCCGATCCGGCCTCGCGATACTCCGGGAGTGTTGTGCGGATGCCAACTCGAGCTCTGCGAAGTCGCGCTGCGCGACGTTCGACGAGATCGAGAAGATTGCCGACGAGGTTTGGAAGGAAGAGCCGCTCGAGGCCCGACGGGCGATCGACCGCTCGGCGGCGATCCATGCGGTGATCAAGCTCGCTGCCTGCGGCATCGGGCTCGATTCCCGCGGGTCTGCCGTAGCAGGCTGTGGACAAACAGCCTGCGGCACCTCATGGATGAGGTGCCGGGAGCGCAACTCCCGTGAAAACCGCAGGTTTTCGGGTGGCCAATGGCCATGGATGGACTTTGGCCACGGGCTGGTAGATGGCGCGACACCGACCACGGCGCACCAATTGCCGGAGTCCGATCCCGAGGCCGTTCAGGTGCTCGACCGACTTCGGCAGGCCGCGATGAGCGTGATCGGGCTGACGGCAATCCCGGATGAATCGGGTTTCGACGCAGCCGATTTCACGAAGCGGCCCTTTGGGAAGGCAGCCTTTGGCTGGCCTGCATTGCCGTCGGAGGCTGATGGGCATCGGCTTCGCCAGCTCGTGCGGATGGAGCATTACCGCTGGTGTGCCGAGCGCTTGCTGGCGGGCTGGTCGTATGCGGCCAAGCCACCGGAGGATGCGTTAGCAGGCTGTGGCCAAACAGCCTGCGGCACCTCAGGGATGAGGTGCCGGAAGTGCAACTCCCGTGAAAAGCGCAGCTTTTCGAGTGGCCAAAGGCCATGGATGGACTTTGGCCACGGGCTGTTAGACCGGCAAGTGCAGCGCGACACCCTCCGGCGGCAGTTCCGCCACGGGGATCTGCGGGTGTTCGAGGAACTGGAGGATCGCGAGAAGGCCAAGAACCATCTTCCGGTGCATCTGCTCCTGGCGCTGGCTGCCCAGGGGCACCTGCTGCGAGCGGTGCCGCTGCACCCGAGCGCGGCCGCCGCTGCCCCCGCGCCAGCGGCCACCGGCACCACGGCGTAATTCACGAATCGCCATGAGCTGCTGGGACAATCTCCTCTCGATCGCCGACACGCTGGTCCCGCTCCCGGGGCCGGAAGGGCTCCGGATGCGCTTCCGCCCGATCCCGGCGGGCGAGTTCGTGATGGGGTCGCGCGGGTACTCGGAACGGGAGGAACCGCCGCATCGCGTCGTGATTCCCCATGACTTCTATCTCGGGAAGTACGTCGTCACGCAGCGCGAGTGGCGGGCCCTGGTCGAGGCTCTTCGTCCCGAGGGACTCGAGCTTTCGCCGAGCAGGTTCAAGGGCGACTGCCATCCCGTCGAGCGAGTGAGTTGGGACGAAGTCACGGCCTGGTGCGCGGCGTGGAGCGAGTGGCTCGCCACCGCGGGGCACGGCAAGGAGATCGGGATCGCCACCGTGCGGCTTCCCGCGGAGGCCGAGTGGGAATATGCCTGTCGCGCGGGCAGTGACACGGACTATTGGAATGGCGACGGCGAGGCGGCGCTTCGCGAGGTCGGCTGGTTCGCCGGCAACGCCGGTGGCACCACGCACGACGTGACCGAAGAGGTCGTGCAGGGCTTCCCCGAGCGGCATCCGGCAGGGCTCGTGGGGATGCATGGGAATGTGTTGGAATACTGTGCCGACGCTTTTGACGAGCGGGCGTATCGGCAGCGCTTGGATGGTTGGCAGGCTGGGGCTCCGTGGGACCCTTCAAGCGACAAAAGTGCGCGATACCGTTCGCGCGTGTTCCGCGGCGGGTCGTGCATTCAACCTTCTCGCAGATGCCGGTCGGCCTATCGAAACTGGCACGACGTTCGGCTCGTAAACCTCGGATTCCGAGTCTGCTTGGTCCGCGGTCTGGCAGCCGGGAAGCAGGCAGTCGGCGGCGGAGCCGCCGCAGCGCCGCCGTGGGAAGGGGCGCGGTTGCCGGCGCTCCCGCCCGCGGCAGAGCCACGGACCGCCGCGACAATCCGGCCCAAGCCAGGCAAGCCACGTGCCCGGCCTGAGCCGGGCAAGAAGCCGCGCGGGACGTGACACAGGAGGAAAGGGATGCGATTCCGTGTCTTCCAGTATCCGCTCCCCACCGCGGGCGAGCTCACCCCTGGCGCTGATCGCCGCGTCGCGCGTGATACCGATCTCTCAGAAGGGAATTCGTGACAACGCCGCGCCAGGCGTGATGATCGGAATGCCGGCGAAGGATTCGAGCACGAGCAGGTCGCCGTCCCCAGTGATCACGAGATCGACCTTCGCGGCCAGCGCCAGCGCGAGGATCCGATCGTCGTCGGGGTCGCGGCTCGCCGACCGCTCCAGGGGCGGGTGTTCCATGATGATCGAGATTCGGGCTACCTTGGCGACGATGGCATCGATGGCCAGGCCCGACGCGCGCAGCGGCGCCGCGAGTTTCGGCCGCCGCAGGACTGCGTCGAGCTCCTCGAGCAACGCGGCCGACGTCACGGCCGTCAGTCGGCCTGACCGGACCGCGCCGAGCACCTGGTGGGCGGGGCCATTCCAGAGCAGTCCGGCCACCAGCACGTTGGTGTCAATCACCCCGCGCACGATGACGCCGCTCCGCGCGAGCGGCCCTGACTTCCGCCACGATCTCGTCCATCGGCACCGGGGCGATCCTGGCGCTCGCGACGTGGTCGGCGATCGCCAGGAGGGAGTCGGCCGCATCGCGCCGCGCGAGGGCGTCTGTCAGCAGCCGTTCGAGTGCCTCAGGCGCCAGCAGCCCGGCCTCCCGCGCGGCCTTGGCCGTGGCGTCGGAGATGCGAATCTCGATCGTGGTCATCGATCGGTTCCTGCGCTGCTCATGCCGTGGTGTCGTGCCAGCCGCGAAGGTTGCGGCCACCCCTTGCCGTTGTACCCGATCTACCGCGGACCGCGGTCGCCTGGCCCTTTTCGCGCACGCGGCGCGAGGGGATGATATCGCCGGGCGGAGGGGCGCCGCGGCGCGTGGGTCAGGCGACGGTTCGGCGGGGGAGGTGCAAGGACCTCAACCGCGTGATCCGCGGCGGCCGGCACCGCGGGACGAATCCAGGGAGTCCCCGCCGGGGGCCGAGATGCGCCAGGCCGCACGGCCCGATGTGGTGCAGAAGGCCCCCGGCGGGGCAGTTTTGATGTGTGCACAGGCACCGAACACTCGAGCGCCCTGGCGCCGCATGAGCCGATGAGCACTGCTGGAAGCAAGCCCCGGTCGGAGATCGACGTCTGGCAGGCTGCCCGCGACGCGGCAGATGCCATCGTGGCGCTGCCGCCGCTGCACGGAGGCGGGGAGCCTCTGGAGCTGTTCCTCCGGCGGGTCGAGGCGTCTGGGTCGGCCGGATTCCGGATGGGATCGCGCGGGAACGACTTCGACGAGGAACCGACTCACCGGGTGGTGATCGCCGACGACTTCTACCTGGGCACGTTCGTGGTGACGCAGGATCAGTGGGCGGCCGTGTGGCCGGGGATCGATGCGGCGCGCTGGTACCCGAAGGGCGGCCCCTTGGGCGATGCTCCTGGACCGCGGCCGGGCCGTTTTGGCGATCAGCCCGATTCAGGCTCTTCTCCGGTGGAACAAGTTTCCTGGTACGACGCGCTGGCGTTTTGCGAGTGGCTGACTGCGCAGATGAAAGTCATTGGCGGCCGAAAGCCGCCAGTGGGCGAGGGCTGGCGGTTTTGTCTGCCGACGGAATCGGAATGGGAATATGCGTGCCGCGGCGGCCTGGAGGGCGCGGGGCGCGACAGGGAGTATTGGAATGGCGACGGCGAAGCGGCGCTTCGGGAGGTTGGGTGGTTCGATGGAAATTCGGGTGATCGCACGCATGCCGTGACGGAGCCGGTCATCCCTGGCGATCCAGAAGCGCACCCACTGGGTCTTTGCGGCATGCACGGGAACGTGTGGGAGTGGTGCCACGACGAGGGGGATGCGGGCGCCTACCGCCGTCGGCTGGACAGCGCCGCTGATCCGGCAGTAGCGCATCGTGCAGCCATCTTGCGGGCTTTGCTGCAGGGCGGCCCTACGGCTGTTGCCGCGCTCGTGCCTCGCGACCGCGACCGCGTGGTCCGCGGCGGGTCGTGGGTCAACTCCGTCGGGGGGTGCCGGTCGGCCTGCCGCGACAGGGGCTGGCCCGGTGACCGCGGCGTCGACCTGGGATTCCGTGTCTGCTTGGTCCGCGGTCCGGCAGCCGAGCAGCAGGCGGTCGGCGGCGGAGCCGCCGCAGGCAAACAGCGAGCGCAGGCCGAGCAGGCGCAGCAAGGCAAGGCCAGCGGGACGCGGCCGCAGCCGAGCGCAGCCGGAGAGGCCGGAGCGGCGCCCTGGCGCCAGCGCGGGCGCGGGGTGGTGGGCCGTGAACGCGTGAAAGTCGACAATGGCGACGGCAAGGCGCTGCTGGCCGCCGCCGCCGGGCGCAGCCCGGCGGCGCGGTTTTCAGACGGCACACAGCCCGCCGAGATCACGTGTGCGGTGATCGGAAAGCGAGGTGAGTCGCAGCCCTGCGGCCATGCGAGGCTCGACTTCAGTTCGTTCACGGGCCTCACGCACCTGTATCTCTGGGACCTGTCGGACCTGGAGGAGATCACGGGCCTCCCCGAAAACCTCGTGTGCCTCGACGTGCGTGGGTGCACGAACCTGCGGTCGCTCCCGGGCAAGGTCTTTCCATTCTTGGAGACCCTCGACCTTGGCGGCTGTTCGGGGCTCGCCGGCATTCCAGCCGGTTTTGCGGCTCCGAACCTGCGCTGGCTCTACCTCGATGGCTGCGATGGGATTCCACGGCACGAAGACACGACCGACGCCCTCCACGCCCTTCTCAAGGCCGCCTCGTCCCTCGAGGAGGCGTCACTCGTCGATTGTCCTTGGGTCGAAAGCCTGAGACTGCCGAAACAAGTCGGCCCGCCTTGCGTTGCTTCGACTGGCGACCCGCGATTCCCGGAGCGGCATCTCAAAAAGCTCGTCCTCCGCGGCTGCACCGGCCTCGAGTCGCTGCCCAACCTTTGCGGTTATCGCTGGCTGCACCATCTCGACGTGCGCGGGTGTTCGAGGCTGGAGGCAATGCCCGCGCTCCCCGTCGGCGTCGACGGCGGCCTGCCAACGGGCATCCGCACGCTCTACGCCACCGGCTGCGATCAGATGCGGTCGTTCCTTAACCTCGACATCCGCCGGGTGCACCGCGGCGAGAGCACGGCCGCGATCGGCGAGTCGGCGGCGGCGGGGCAGGAGGTGAACGTGGCCGAGCAGTTCCGCACGCTCTCCACGCTGGCAGACGATCCCGCTGAACTACGGATGGCGAAGGTTCTCTTCCTCGGCAGTGGCCGCTGCGGGAAGACGACGGTGGCGAAGGCACTACGCTGGCACCGCTATTCCGACGAGCAACGGAAAGCGGCTAAGAACACGCCAGAGGATCCGGATCCCGACGGGGGGCAGCTGTCAACTTCCAATATCCGCCTCGACTTGCTCGATATTCGCGTGCTGAACACGGCCGGAGTTCCCGGGCCCGCGACCAGCGTCCATGTCTGGGACTTTGGCGGCCAGGAAATCTATCACAACACCCACCGGCTCTTCGCATCGGAAGGAGCCGTGTTCGTCATCGTTACGACGGACAAGGACAGTTACAAGTCCCGGCTCAAAAACGACATCGAGACACGGGCGACGAATGATCGATCCGCAGAGGAATACGAGCGGTTTAACAGCTACCACCCGGTGGCCTACTGGCTGGACTACGTTTGGGAGGCGCGCGGTGTCCCGGCGGGCACGATCGACCCGTCAGACGGGCGGTCGCCGCACATCCTCGTGGTCGTGACTGGCACGGCCGACCGCCAGCGCGCTCGGGAGTTGGTACTCAGCCAAGCCGGAAACAAGTATCGGCATCTGTTCGACGAAGACCTTTCACACCGCATCCAGGTCAAGGCTGCGGACTTCAGCGGCGACGTGTTCGGTCGATCGGACACCCCGGTCGATGAGGCGGTACGGTGGGTGGAATCCCGAGCGGCCGCCGTGGCAGACGAGCTGGGTGTGAAGGTTCCCCGGCTGTACGCGAACCTGGATCGAATCTGCACCCACATGCTCGCGACCAATCAGTCGATCAGGGAGGCGCGCAAGAAGGGGCAGCCGAGCGTTGGCAGTCTCAGGGAACGATTGTCGCACGCGGAGTGGACGACGGAGGTGGCGGGTGCCGATGGGGTCAAGAACCGACCGCCCGCGACGACCGGCGCGATCGCGAGGAGCGTGGCCTTGTTTCTCCACGGTTGCGGTCGCGTTTTTTCAATTCCCAAGGCCGACACGGTCATCGTCGATCAGCAGTGGGCCGTCGAACTGGTTTACGAGGTGACTGTCACGTCGTTGGCCAACGAAACCACGCGAAGCGACATTCATGCAAACACGCATGCGCCGTTTTCCGCGAACTGGTTCCAAACTCTCTTCAACCGTAATCCGGAGGTGCAGAAAAACTGGGACTTCCTCCTCGGTCTGCTCGACGCCTGCAACATCGTCATCGGACTCGGGGATGGAGAATACCTTACGGTCCATCCCGAATTGCTGCCGCCGCTCGCCGCGGCGAAGGCTGGGGAGCTCGTAAAGCAGTGGGATCGGGTGGAGGCGGGGCCCGAGCAAGGAGATCTCGTCAACCACAGTTTCGCGATCCACGACACTGGCACCGGTCTGATCCTCGGGCGCAGCGCCTTCCGGAATGTGGTGGCGACCGTGGGGCGGACGATGCACCATGGGCTGCCGTGGCATCTTTTCTTCGGAGAGAAAGACGATGGCACGTGGCCCGTCTCGTGGGCGACGTTCGCGTCCGATGGATCGCCCTTTCAGCGGGAGTCGTATTTCTGGCGGGATGGTTTCCAGATCAAGTGGAAGACTGAATCGTCAGTCTCGCTTCCGACGGAGGGGCGCCATGGATCGAGGGAGCGGGTTCCAGAGCAGGTTCTCGTTCTCAGGATGGAGTGGAAGAACGGCAGCGTTGACGGCGGCTTTCGGGGCGGCATCTTCGTGCAGATGCTCTGCGACGAGGAGGCGACGAAGGCGGAGCGATTGAAGTTTTGTCTCTTCGGCGATGGGACGCCTGGTTCGCGGCGCGGGACCGGCGCGACGCGATCGGAGGGAATCACTCCGCCGCTGCTCGAGTATCGGATGGAAGCAGAAGAGAGCGATCTTCGGATCTGCGACCACCGGTTTCGCGATATCCCCGCCGCCCATGCCCGCAGCCTGCGGGGCGTCGGGCAGCCGGGCTGGCTCCATCCCGACGGCCCCGAGCAA
>RFRL01000166.1 GCA_009924545.1 Planctomycetia bacterium
ACGCGCTTCACCTGCCCGGAGTTCACGTCGCTCTGTCCGGTCACGGGGCAGCCCGACTTCGCCCACCTGGTGATCGATTACGTCCCGGGTGCCTGGCTCGTGGAGTCGAAGTCGCTGAAGCTCTATCTGGCGAGCTTCCGCAACCACGGGGCCTTCCACGAGGACTGCACCGTCGCGGTGGGCAAGCGCATCGTGGAGCTCCTCGCCCCCCCGTGGCTGCGGATCGGCGGCTACTGGTATCCCCGCGGCGGGATGCCGATCGACGTCTTCTGGCAGCACGGCACTGTCCCCGCCGGCGTCTGGGTGCCGGACCAGGGGGTCCCGGGATACCGCGGCCGGGGTTGACCGGGCGGGTGCCGGCCGTCGACCATGCCGGAGGCAGCGAGCGGCGCGGATCGGGCCGCCGGGTGTCGGGGGCAACGTGAGGGACCAGGCATGCTTTCGATCACGCGCGGTCACGCATGCGCACGGCGCCGGGTCCTTGCGGCCGGTGCCGGCCTCCTCGGGGTGTCGCTCCCCCGGACATGGGCCGCCGAGGAGACGGCGCCGCCCACGGGACCACGGCCCCGGGCCCGGAGCGTGATCTTCCTGTTCCTCTTCGGCGGCCCGAGCCAGTACGAGACGTTCGATCTCAAGCCGGAGGCACCGGCGGAGATCCGTGGGCCCTTCCAGCCGATCGGTTGCCACACGCCGGGGCTCCTCATCTGCGAGCACCTCCCGCGCCTGGCCGCGGTGTCGGACCGGTTCTGCGTCATCCGCACGATGTCGCACGACTTCAACGACCACAGCGGCGGTGGCCACTACCTGCAGACCGGCCACCGCTGGCAGGTGCCGATCGGCGGCGGCTTCAACGCCACGGCGCGTGACTGGCCCTCGATGGGATCGGTGGTGGAGCATCTCGCCCGGGAGCGCGGCGCCGGCATCCCCGCCTACGCCGTGGTGCCCAACCGGCTCGGACGGCTCCAGGAGAACGGCCAGTACGTCCGCCCCGGTGAATACGCCGGCTGGCTCGGCCAGGCGGCCAACCCGCTCACCACGCAGGTCGATCGCCGCGGCCTCACCGACAACCCGTATTGGCGCGACTGCTCCGACGACGAGCTCGCCTGCCGCATCGAGGGGCTGGCGCCCGTCGGACCGGAGACCCGCCAGCGGATCGCGGGGCGCATCGCGCTTCTCGAGCAGCTCGACGCCCAGCGCCGGCTGGTCGATGCCGGCGTCGCCGCGGGGATGGACCGCCTCAGGCAGCGGGCCCTCGACCTGGTGACGAGTTCCGCCACGCGCACGGCCCTCGACCTGCGTCAGGAACCGGACGCGGTCCGCGACGCCTACGGCCGCCACCTCTTCGGCCAGTCGGCCCTCCTCGCCCGGCGCCTCGTCGAGGCCGGCACGCGGTTCGTCACGGTCCACTACGACGCCTGCGACGGCTACGGCTGGGACTCGCACGTCCACTCCCACGACGTGCGCGACCACCTGCTCCCGACGCTCGATCAGACTCTCGCGGCGCTACTCCTCGATCTCGAACAGCGCGGGCTGCTCGACGAGACCCTCGTCGTCGCGGTCGGCGAGATGGGGCGCACCGCGCAGCCGACGAAGGACTGGGGGCGCGGCCACTGGAGCACGCTCTTCCCGGCGCTGATCGCCGGGGCCGGGGTCCGCGGCGGCACGACCCACGGCACCTCCGACCGGGGCGGGCAGTACGCCCGCGAGCAGCCGGTGAGCCCGGAGGATCTGGCCGCCACGATCTACGACGCCCTCGGCATCGATCCGGCGACGGTGCTCACCATGCCCGACGGGCGCCCCATGCCGGTGGTCGTCGGGGGCCGGCCGCTGACCGGGCTGTTCGGCTGACAGCCCGTGGACAAGCACCCCGTGGACAAGCAGCCCGCCGGCCGACGCCGCCGAAGGGCGTCGCGCTCGACGGGGTGGACCGTTGGCGGGCGCTTGGCAGCGACACCGTCGTGCCGCACGGCCGGCGGATCTCGTCGACGTACCGAAGTCAGCGCCGGACTCACACGACCGTTCGGTCCCACCGGTGCGGTCGACGTCATTCACTTCCGATCCCGCCGCCGGCCGCCTCTTGACCGGAGCTGAACACCGTTGCCCAGTCGTTCCGCATGTCGACGACGGGCCACTGGCGTTGCGGGGCCTCGGTGAGCGCGTCGACCAGCCGGCCGGTGCCCCGCGGGTTGGTGTCGTAGGCATACTCCCGGTCCGCATCGGTGTGGTGGATGAGGACCCCCAGCGCGGGCCGTGGATTGCCGATCGTCGTGTACTGCAGCATCGCCAGGTCACCGTCGCTGTTCCCGAAACAGGCGATCGGACGCCGGCCGATGAACTGTTGGATGCCGACGGGCTTCCCCGCCTTGTCGTCGACGAACAGGTGATCGAGCGTCTTCACGAGCGCCGGGCCGTCGGGCCGGATCTCGAAGCGGTGCCGTCCGGTCGAGCCGATCACCTGCTCCGGCGGGATGCCATACACTCGCTCCGACCAGACGCGCATGAAGTCGGCTCCACCCCCCGACACGATCCATGTCCTGAAGCCGTGAGCCCGGAACAAGGCGAGCACTTCCTGCATCGGGCGGTAGGTGAGCTGGTCGTAGGGGCGGGCGAATCTGGGGTGCCGGGCGATCGCCAGCCAGTCATCGACGGCGCGCCGGAACTCGTCGACGGTCAGTCCGGCATGCGTCAGGGCGACGACGTGGAGCAGCCCCTCGTGGCGGTCACCCGCCATCAGTCGGGCCACGTCGCCGCCCAAGGCCGCTTTCACCAGCGGATCGGCCGCGAGTGGTGCGTCGGTGGCTACGCGCTCCCGGAGACGATCGAGGGCAAAAACCGCCTGGAAAGGCAGCGGGTATTCCGGCCACAGCGTTCCGTCGTTGTCGAAGACGGCGATCCGTTCGGCTTCCGGAACATGGTCGGGAGACGCGTGGATGCTCACCCGGCGCACGAAGTCGATGATGGCCCGCTTGGCCTCCCCGTCGTTCCACGAGGGGAGCGGATCGGCTGTCCCTGCCGATTCGGCGGCGTGGGACAAGCCCGGGATCAGCGCCACAGCGGCGACCACGAGCGCCCGAATGACATCCAGACACGGTGTCGAGTGCATTGCGGAACCACACCCTGATTCGATCCCGACGCGATACGAGCCAGGATCCTACCGTGGCCGACGACGCTCCGTGGCCTGCCCCCGGGCGCGGCGGGCTGCGGCAGGGGCGAATCGCCCGCGGCCGGCCCGGAAACGCGGGGAACGCTTCCCAGCCCCGTGCCGAAGTCCCTTGCCCGCAACGGTTTACCCCGTGATCCTTCGGCCGGCCGGCCCCAGCCTCACCGACGAGCTAAAGTGTTGCCATTGGTCCGTCGCCCGTCAGTGGAATCGTCGTCATGTTCGCCACCATCGCCGCCGTGCTCATTCTCCTTTGGTTCGCCACGGGGGTGTGGCTGATGACAGGCGCCGTGTGGCCAGCCCGGACGGTGCCGGTCCGGAGCGATGCACGGCGGCCGGCACGACGGGCCGACTGAGCCCATCCCCGGACGCGCCGCACGGGCAGCCCGCCGAGCGGTCCCTGCCTGCCAGGGTGACCCAGCGCATGGATGCGTCCCGTCTGCCCCCGTCATCCGCCTCGGGCATTCGCGCGGCCCGCCCGCCGCGCCCCGCGATTCCCGTCGATCGCCCACAGGCGGTGTGGGACGAGATCGATGTCGCCGCTCCGGGCCACGGTGTGCCCACACGCGTGGTGCTCCTCACCGGGGCGGAGTGCACCTTCACCTGCGCGATGTGCGACCTGTGGCGCCACACGCTCACCGGTCCCACCCCACCCGGAGCCCTGCCTGCGCAGCTGGCCGCCGCCCTGGCCGCGCCCGGTGCCGCGACCGCGCCGTGGATCAAGCTCTACAACGCGAGCAACTTCTTCGCCCCGCGGAGCGTGCCGCCGGGGGATCTCCCGGCGCTGGCCGCGCTGGTCGCCGGGCACGAGCGCGTGGTCGTGGAGAACCATCCCCGGCTGTGCGACGACCGCGTGCCGGCGTTCCGCGACCGGATCCGCGGTCGGCTCGAAGTGGCCATGGGGCTCGAGACCGTTCACCCCGCGATCCTCGCCTGGCTCGGGAAGGAGATGACCAGCGACGACTTCGCCGCCGCTTGCCGCCGGCTCCGCACCTGGGACATCGACATCCGCTCGTTCGTGCTCCTCGGCCTGCCCGGCCTCGATGCCGCGGAGGCGCTCCACTGGGCGACCGAGGCGGTGCGCTTCGCGGCCTCCCACGGCGTCCGCCACTGCACCCTCATCCCCACGCGGAGCGGCAACGGCTGGATCGATCGGCTCGCGGCCGACGGGCTCTTCGTGCCGCCGTCGCTCGGGCTCCTCGAGGCGGCCGGCAGCGCGGCAGTGCGCGTGGCGGGAGCGATGCTCGTGACCGTCGACACGTGGGACCTGGAGACACTTCCGGGGCAGTGTGCCGCCTGCGGTGCCGCGCGCCGGCAGAGGCTGGCGACGATGAACCTGTCGCAGCGACCCGAGCCGCTCCCACCGCGCGACTGCGCGTGCCCCGTGGAGACCCCGGCATGACCCACGACGTGGCGATCCTCGGCAGCAGCTTCGCCGGCAGCATCCTCGCCTGGATCCTCGCCCGGCAGGGGATGCGCGTACTGCTCCTCGACCGCGAGCACCATCCGCGCTTCGCGGTCGGCGAGTCGAGCACGCCACTGGCCGACATGAGCCTCCTCCGGCTGGCCGACCGGTGGGACATCCCCGTCCTGGGGAGCCTCGCGCGCTACGGCACGTGGCAGGAGTCCTGTCCGGAACTCGGCTGCGGGCTGAAGCGTGGCTTCTCCTATTTTCGGCACCGGCCGGCGGAGCCGTACCACGACACCGCCGACCGTGCCGCGTCGCTCCTCGTGGCGGCGAGTGCCACCGATGCCGCCAGCGACACCCACTGGCTCCGTGCCGACGTCGATGCCTGGCTCTGCGCGCAGGCGCGGGGGGCAGGTGCGGACACGCACGAGGGGATCGTGCTCGAACGATTGGAGCAGGGGAGGGCCGGCTGGCGGATCGCGTGGCGGGCCACCGACACGGTGCATGGCACCACGGCCCGGATCCTCGTCGACGGCACCGGCAGTGGTGGCGCCGTGGCAGCGGCCGTGGGACTGGACCGCCACGACGACCGATTGCACACGCGCACCGGTGCCGTCTATTCCCACTTCGCCGGGGTGGGAAGCTGGGACGCGATCCGGCAGGCGGCCGGCGACGCCTCGACGCTGGCACCGTTCCGCTCCGACGACGCGGCGCAGCACCACGTCCTCGCCGACGGCTGGGTGTGGATGCTGCGCTTCCGCGGCGGACTCACGAGCGTGGGGATCGTCCGGCCGACCGCCCGGATGACCGGCAGCGCCACCGCCGCGGACACCGCCTGGGCCGACACGCTCGCCACCTACCCGGCCGTCGCCGAACTGCTGGCGGATGCCCGGCCGGTGCGGCCGCTGGCGGCGATCGCACGGATGTCGCGGCTCTGGTCGCGGGCGGCGGGGCCGGGCTGGGCGCTCCTCCCCACGACGTGCGGATTCATCGATCCGCTCCACAGCACGGGGATCGCCCACGCCCTCTCCGGCGTCGAGCGGCTGGCGTCGCTGCTCCTCGCCGCCGACCATGACGCGGACGCGTGGGAGCGTTATGCGGTCGGGGTGCCCGACGAGGTGTGCTGGATCGATCGGCTGGTGAGCGGGTGCTACGCGGGCCTCCCCGACTTCGAGCGCTTCCGTCTGGCCTGCATGGTGTTCTTCATCGCGACCGTCACCGCGGAGCGGGCGCTCGGTGCGGGAAAGAGCCCGGCGGAAACCGGCTTTCTCGCCGCCCGCCATGCGGCGCTGCGGACCGCCCTCGCCGGGTGCCTCGACGGCATCGGCAGCGGGGCCATCCCCGACCTCGAGTCCCTGCGGGGCCGGCTGGCGTCCTTCGATCCGGTGGGGCTCCTCGATCCGCAGCACCGCCAGCGGATCGCCCACACCGCCGCCGACAAAGCGGCCGGCGGCGCCGTCGCCCGGGAGCCGCAGCGCGCCGATCGGGGCGGTCAGCCCACAGGTCCGATCACCCGATGAGGGCGGCGTACCGCCGCCGGTAGACGACCGGGTCCGAGGGAAACAGCGGCGCGCTCCCCGCGGCCGCCACGCCGTGCTGGAACCGGCGCTTGGGGAACACCGGCATCGAGACTCCGGTGCGGGCGCGGATCCCGCGTCCCATGATCTCCCCCTTGAGGGCATAGAGCCGGGCGTGGTCCCAGTCGGTGAGGGCGATGAACGGGATCCCCTCGGCCACCTCGATCACGTCGGGCAGCGCGTACGGGCTGAACCCCTGGAACCCGAGCGTGGCCGCGGGGGCGTAGCTGCGCACGTGGCCCCGGCTCTGGCCGCCGGAGTAGGTGAGCGAGTGCTTGATGGCGGCGATGCCCCAGCCCTCGTGGTAGAGGAGCGGATTGTTGAGCACGCTGCGGATGGTGAGCTCGGGGTTGTCCTCGATGGGATAGGCCTTGAGGTTCTCGTCGCCGCCGTCGCCGTCGACGAGGTGGCGCCACTGTGGATACCGGCGGCGGATGCCCCGGCACAACGCCAGCGTCGCGGCACAGGCCTGGACGTCGAGCGGCTTGTAGTCCTCCAGCACGCGGATCGCGGCGTCGATGTCGAGATCCTCCGGCGCCACCTCGACCGGCTCGTGGAGGAAGTCGAGGCCCGTGGCGGCACAGAAACGCCGCGCCTGCTCGAGGTCGGCGCCGCCGTCGGCCACCGAAAGGGTGAACGCCTTGAGCCGCGCGGCCGACCCCTGGCGCTCGACGAGGAGCTGCTGGATGAGGAGCAGCAGCCCGCCGCTGTCGATGCCGCCGGAGAAGAGGAGCCCGATCGGCTCCTCCGGCCCGATGCGGGCGAGCCAGGCGCAGAGCCCGGCCTCGAGGGCCGCCACGTAGCGGCGGGCGATGACGTCGAGGTCGGTTCCCCACGCGTTGCGTGACGGTGTCAGGAACCGCGTGCACACGGGGCTCGGGTCGGGGCACCCGACGAGCGCCAGTTCCATCACGTGGTGCGCCGGCACCATGCGCGTGTAGGAGGGGTGGAACTGGTCGGCGAGCCCGTGCTCGACGAGCCACCGCGCGATGGTGTCGATCCGGTCGGCCACCACCAGCACCGGACCGGCCGCCTGCTTGGCGATGAAAAACCGCAGCGGCCGCCCGATCGACCGGGCCAGGCGGATGCGGATGCCGTCGCGGTGGACGAGGGCGAATTGCCCATGGATGCCGCGCACGGCAGTCGGGTCGCCGGAGCCGAGGCGATCGAGGGCCTCTGCGTGCGTCATGTTGAGGAGGACGTTGCCCGCCGGGTCGAGCAGATCGACCAGCCGCTCGATGACCGTGCCGTGCACCATGGGACACCCTCCGGGATGACGCGGGGCCCCCGCCGGTGGCCCGCGGCCGGCTGTTGTAGCAGCGCCGGGGCTGGTCTGGTGACCGGGGTGGGCTGGTAGGCTGGGAGCGAGCGGGCGGATCCCCACCCCGGCAGACGCGGTCCCGGATCACCGCGCCCGACGACCATCGACCAGGCACGCCGGATGATCAGGCACGCGAGTGGCAGAACCGATGGCGACCGGCGCGACGGCGGCCGGTGGATCCCCGGGTTGGTGGCGGGCCTGGCCCTCGTCGGCGGAGCCGTTGGGCTGTGGCTCGTGCTCCGTGGTGGCCGGCCGCTGCTGCTCCGGGTGACGGCGGACGAGGCGGCGGCGCTGGTGCGCGAGAAGAACGTCGCCCTCGGGGCCCTCGAGAACCAGCAGCTCGACCGCGCCATCCCGGCGCTCGAGTCGCTCGCCCGGGCGTTGCCTGCCGATCCACTCCCCTTCCGCAACCTCGCCGTGGCCCGGATCGTGGCCCTTGGTGACGCCCTCCAGCCGGTCACCGACCAGGCGCTCATCCCGCCCGCGGCCGCGGCCCTCGCCGACCTGCGCCGCGTGGAGGGGGAGTCGTCGGCTTGGCACTGGCTCACTGCCCGGCTCGACAGCGCCCGGGGCGAACCGGCCGCGGCAGCGGCCCACTACGAGGCGCTGACCCGCGCTGCCGCCACCGACGCCACCGCCTGGTATGCGCTGGCACGGGCCCGGCGCGAGCTCGATCCACCCGACGCGGCCGATGCCGCCCTGGAAAAGGCGGTGGAACTGGCCCCGGGCAACGTCTGGCTGGCGGTGGAATGGTTCCGTGCGGTGGCCGCGCGGCTGCAGCCATCCGCCGCCGCCCCCCTGGCAGCCGATGCCGCCCTCGCCACCGCCCTCGCCGCCCGCCGGCCCGCGATCCTCCCCTTCGCGCCCGCCATCAAGACGTTCACGCGCGTCGACGTCGAGGCCCTCCTCGCCGAGGCGGAGGAGGCGGCACGGGCCGGCACCGCGGCCACCGTGGCCGGCCGCCTGCGGGCCCTGGCCAACGTGCTGGTGCCGCAGAGCGACGGCGACCGGCGCGAGATGGAGCGCCATCCGCTCGAATTCGTCGTCGATGCGTTCAGCTCCGCGCTGCCGCTTCCAGCCGCCGACGCCGAAGCGGGCGTACCGGTGACCCTGGCGCCGATGGAGCGCCCGGTGGAGGTCGCCGGCCGGGCAGCGGTGGCGCTACGGCTCGACGACTTCGACCTCGACGGGCGACTCGACCTGATCACCGCGGGGCCGGATGGCGTGCGCGTGGCAGGACGCGATCGCGACGGGGCGTGGCAGGCGCTGGCAGCGGCGCCACTCCCGGCGGACGTGGCGGGGTTGCTCGCGGTCGATCTCGACCTCGACTTCGACGAAGCCCGGCGGGCCGGGGCGGCGGTGCGCCCGGGAACCGATCCTGCCGACGCACCCCCACCGCCGGCGGCCCGCGGGTGCCCGGCGGCCGACCTCGACGTGGTGGCGTTTGGCAGTTTCGGGGCGGTCCCGTTCCGCAACGAGCTCGACGACG